>NZ_CP046703.1:6940000-7240000 GCF_009873495.1 Nostoc sp. ATCC 53789
GCAGGTAGTATATAGGGTTGCCCCATTCGGAAATCTCCGGCTCAATGTTTGCTTCCAACTCCCCGGAGCATATCGTCGGTAACCACGTCCTTCATCGCCTCTGTGTGCCTAGGTATCCACCGTTAGCCCTTATTAGCTTGACCACTCAATTCATTTGGTGTTTCACAATTTGCATTCACAAAAACAAATAGTTAGTTCTGCTTACCTCGTCACTTCGCACTGATTTTACTCAGCACTCACAACTCAGCACTCAGCACTAAGAATGTCTGTGTCTGCCTGCTATTTTCGCGTTTCTATGCAGTTTTCAAGGTTCTGGCTGAGATACAACTCAGCAGTCTGACACGAGTGTCATGTTGCTGAACTCTCACTCTTTTTTTTCAATGGCAATTGCCACAGGTGGAGGTTAGCGGACTCGAACCGCTGACATCCTGCTTGCAAAGCAGGCGCTCTACCAACTGAGCTAAACCCCCAGATACAATTAAAAATTGATAATTAAAAATTAAAAATTGAATTTTCTTCATTTTTAATTTTGTATTTTACATTTTTAATTGATTCAGGTGGGCCATCCTGGACTCGAACCAGGGACCTCACCCTTATCAGGGGTGCGCTCTAACCACCTGAGCTAATAGCCCATTTCGAACCAAATCATAGTTTGAAAGCTTTTTACATTCTGCTCATGTCTGCGACCGACCTAGGTTAGACCAACTTACTATCTATTTAACTGTGTGTTTTTCGATATGTAAGGGGTGTAGGTCTCCCTAAAAAGGAGGTGATCCAGCCACACCTTCCGGTACGGCTACCTTGTTACGACTTCACCCCAGTCACCAGTCCTGCCTTAGGCATCCTCCTCCACGAATGGTTGGAGTAATGACTTCGGGCACTACCAGCTTCCATGGTGTGACGGGCGGTGTGTACAAGGCCCGGGAACGAATTCACTGCAGTATGCTGACCTGCAATTACTAGCGATTCCTCCTTCACGCAGGCGAGTTGCAGCCTGCGATCTGAACTGAGCTCCGGTTTACGGGATTTGCTTGCATTCGCATGCTTGCTGCCCTCTGTCCGGAGCATTGTAGTACGTGTGTAGCCCAAGGCGTAAGGGGCATGCTGACTTGACGTCATCCCCACCTTCCTCCGGTTTGTCACCGGCAGTCTCTCTAGAGTGCCCAACTTAATGCTGGCAACTAAAAACGAGGGTTGCGCTCGTTGCGGGACTTAACCCAACATCTCACGACACGAGCTGACGACAGCCATGCACCACCTGTGTTCGCGCTCCCGAAGGCACTCTTCCCTTTCAAGAAGATTCGCGACATGTCAAGCCTTGGTAAGGTTCTTCGCGTTGCATCGAATTAAACCACATACTCCACCGCTTGTGCGGGCCCCCGTCAATTCCTTTGAGTTTCACCGTTGCCGGCGTACTCCCCAGGCGGGATACTTAACGCGTTAGCTACGGCACGGCTCGGGTCGATACAAGCCACGCCTAGTATCCATCGTTTACGGCTAGGACTACTGGGGTATCTAATCCCATTCGCTCCCCTAGCTTTCGTCCCTCAGTGTCAGTTACGGCCTAGCAGAGCGCCTTCGCCACCGGTGTTCTTCCTGATCTCTACGCATTTCACCGCTACACCAGGAATTCCCTCTGCCCCGAACGTACTCTAGCTATGTAGTTTCCACTGCTTTTATCTAGTTGAGCTAGACTCTTTAACAGCAGACTTACATTGCCACCTGCGGACGCTTTACGCCCAATCATTCCGGATAACGCTTGCATCCTCCGTATTACCGCGGCTGCTGGCACGGAGTTAGCCGATGCTTATTCCTCAGGTACCGTCATTGTGTTCTTCCCTGAGAAAAGAGGTTTACGACCCAAGAGCCTTCCTCCCTCACGCGGTATTGCTCCGTCAGGCTTTCGCCCATTGCGGAAAATTCCCCACTGCTGCCTCCCGTAGGAGTCTGGGCCGTGTCTCAGTCCCAGTGTGGCTGATCGTCCTCTCAGACCAGCTACTGATCGTCGCCTTGGGAGTCCATTACACTTCCAACTAGCTAATCAGACGCGAGCTCATCTCTAGGCAGTTAACCTTTCACCTCTCGGCACATCCGGTATTAGCCACCGTTTCCAGTGGTTGTCCCAGACCTAGAGCCAGATTCTCACGCGTTACTCACCCGTCCGCCACTGTGTCCGAAGACACCGTTCGACTTGCATGTGTTAAGCATACCGCCAGCGTTCATCCTGAGCCAGGATCAAACTCTCCGTTTTAATTGGAAAGCTCTATAGCTCTTTTAGCTGCTCTTTTTTAACTTCAGCTTAGTTATCTTTTTATTTTCTTGACGCAACACACTTGCTGTATAATTGCTTTCAAACTATAATATTTTCAAGGTTCGGTATCCCTTTTCGCGAGTCGCTTCAAGCTCTCCGCTTCAGGCACTTATTCAATATAGCGAACACACCTCCTTGTGTCAACTATTTTTCCAAAATTCTTTTGGACTGTTTCTTTGTCCCCTGAAACTCTCCACAGTGCCGGGTTCTAGGCCACAATAGTTTATGCACTGTGCCAACTAAGGATGGGAGAAGCGTGAATTTTCAATCGGTAATAGCTTTGTTGCATCATTTCTGGGGCGATCGCGGTTGTCTTATCGCCCAGCCTTACGATATTGAGAAGGGGGCTGGTACTAAGAATCCGCAGACATTTTTAAGAGCGTTGGGGCCGGAACCGTGGGCTGTTGCCTATGTTGAACCTTGTCGTCGCCCTACAGATGGACGGTACGGTGAAAACCCTAACCGTTTCCAACATTATTATCAGTACCAGGTTCTGATTAAGCCGTCGCCAGATAATATCCAGGAGATTTATCTTGATTCATTACGGGTTTTAGGTATTCGTCCTGAAGACCACGATATTCGGTTTGTAGAAGATAATTGGGAAGATGCAACGGTGGGAGCTTGGGGTACTGGATGGGAAGTATGGTTAGATGGGATGGAAATTACTCAATTTACCTACTTCCAACAGTGTGGGGGAATTGATTGCCGTCCTGTGTCGATCGAGATCACTTATGGTTTAGAGCGGCTGACAATGTATCTCCAGCAAGTGGAGGCAATTACTAAAATTCATTGGACGGACAATATTACTTATGGTGATGTTTTTCTGCAAAATGAGATTGAGCAGAGTACATACAATTTTGAAGCGTCTAATCCTGAATTGCTGCTGACACTGTTTAGTTTGTATGAGCAGGAAGCTAGTCAGTTAACGGAGAAGGGTTTGGTGTTACCCAGTTTGGATTATGTAATGAAGTGTTCGCACACGTTTAATCTGCTGGATGCTAGAGGTGTGATTTCGGTGACTGAGAGAACTCGCTATATTGCCAGGATTCGGCATTTGGCTAGGAAGGTTGCTCACTTATATGTAGAGCAAAGGGAGAAATTGGGTTTTCCGTTGCTCAAAGATTTAAAACCAGTCATACCTGTTGGGCAAGTAGAAGTCGCGGCTACACAGACGAAATCTGCCTCCGCAGGTTAGCAAACCTTTGATTTTGCATTCTAAGTAAGCTAGGCATATCTTTAATCATGTAGCTATTGCTAAAGGTCGGAAATACCGTTGAATCTGGAAGATTAAGGCTACAAGATAAGGCCCGCACAGGCGGGCTTTGTTCGTATAAACTTGATGGACTATACTTCACCACAGGCATCAAAATCTTTCAAAGATGTCTATTAAAGAGATGAAAAGCTTACGCAGAGGTACTCCAGCCGCAGATAATAAGAGTTTGGAATATTTGATTTTTGAATTTCATAGCCAAATTCAGCAACGCCAATTTTTCTCTATTGCTACTCTAGCTATTTTTAAGCCAGCTGCGAATTCTGGGTGTCAGGTGCTTTTACAAAAAATCTTATGATTCAAACCAGTGGTGTAATTATTTGTCTTGGCTACATTTTGGGGTTGCTGTTTACAGCAGTTCCTTGGGGTGGTGTGTGGATTTTGGTTCTGGGGATAGTGGGAGCAATTCTTTTTAGAAGACGCAGCAGTTCACAACAACTTGCCCAAAAAGCAGAAAAGGCTGGAAGCAAAAATAAGGCAGTGCCTAATACCTGGCAAACTAATCCCCATCCTCGAATATGGCTAGCTGCTGGCTTAGTAGGATTATTGGCAACTCTATATTTTCAATGGCGAGTGCCGCAACCAGGTGCAAAAGATATTAGTCAGTTTGTTCCACCTGGAAATAGCAGTAATCAAGAACAACTTGTGATTGTTCGTGGGGAAGTGGCAAGTAATCCTCGCTTAACTCGCAGTCAGCGAGGACAATTTTGGCTGGAAGCAACTCAGATAGATGAGGTCAAAAATGAAAAAGGTTCAGCAGGTGTCCCAAAAGGAGTAACGGGCAAATTGTATGTGACAGTGCCTATACTTCAGGCGACTGGGTTATACCCTAGTCAACAAATTGCTGTGACTGGGATTTTGTACAAACCAAAGGCGGCTTCCAATCCTGGTGGTTTCGATTTTCAGAAGTTTCTTAAGCAGGAAGGAACATTTGCTGGTTTGATTGGGCGACAAATAAATGTTTTGGATCAGGAACGGAAATGGGGATGGTGGCAAATTCGGGAGCGAATTGTGCGATCGCAAGTTCGTTGGTTGGGTATCCCTGAAGGGCCGCTTGTCAGTGCAATGGTTTTAGGTAGCAAAGCTGTTGATTTACCTTACGATATCCGCGACTTATTTGTACAAGCAGGATTAGCTCATGCTTTAGCAGCTTCTGGGTTTCAAACTTCTTTGATTTTAAGTGTGATCTTACAGTTAACCAGACGGGCAAAAAAAGCAACGCAATTTACCCTTGGCTTTTTAGCTTTAATCATTTTTCTAAGTTTAACAGGTTTTCAACCTGCGGTTCTCAGAGCCGTAATTATGGGTTTTGCGGCATTAGTAGGTTTGCTATTAAAAAGGAAGGTAAAACAGTTCGGATCATTGCTATTAGCAGCAACTCTGTTATTAGTATTTAATCCTCTATGGATTTGGGATTTAGGTTTTCAATTGAGTTTTTTAGCAACGCTGGGATTAATCGTAACAGTACCTGCATTAGTCAACCGCCTAGCATGGCTACCACCTGCGATCGCTTCTTTAATTGCCGTTCCCCTTGCTGCGACTCTTTGGACTTTACCAGTACAACTTTCTGTATTTGGGGTTGTACCATCTTATAGTTTATTGCTGAATGTGGTTAGTACTCCATTAATTTCGATTATTAGTATAGGTGGAATCATTAGTGCTTTAGTAGGTTTAATTTGGACTCAGGCAGGAAGCTTCATTGCATCGGTGTTACATTACCCGACAGACTGGCTAATTAAATTAGTGGAGTTTTTTAGCAAGTTGCCAGGAAATTCTATTGCTGTAGGTAGTATATCCACTTGGCAGCTTTTGACGATTTATTTACTGATTATACTGGTTTGGCTAGTTCCTTGGTGGCAGCGACGGTGGTGGGTTGCTAATGTGATTGCCATTGGTTTAGTATTCATCCCCCTTTGGCATTCTACAAATACATTATTTAGGATAACGGTATTAGAATCTGGTACGGAACCAATTGTAGTTGTTCAAGATAGAGGAACTGTAACTGTAATTAATAGTGGTGATGAAGGGACTGGACGTTTCACAATCCTACCGTTTTTACAACAGCAAGGTATAAATCAAATTAATTGGGCGATCGCAACTGATTTTCAAGGCAATGAAAGTAATGCTTGGTTAGAATTATTGCAACGTTTACCAATCAAAAATTTTTATGAATATTCCCCTAATCCAGAAAATTCTATTGCAACTCAGGCAATTCAACAAGAATTACAAAAGCATCAGGGATTTTATCAACCAATGGCAGTTGGTCAAGCTGTCAAAACGGGTTCAATCGTGGCGCAGTTAATCAACGCTCAATTACCCATCTTACAATTGCAAATTTTAGAGCAGAATTGGTTATTAGTAGGTAATGTCAAGTCTAAAGAGGTACAGCAATTAGTCAAAAATGGGAGCTTGCCTCGTCCACAAGTCCTGTGGTGTTCCCCTCAGTCATTAAAGGATTTAGTTATTGCTCTGCAACCACAAGTGGCGATTGCTTCTTCTGTTAACTTTGATCCAAAGGTTTTATCGGAACTAAATCAAAGCCAAACTAAACTGTTTTTTACAGGACGCGATGGGGCTATTCAATGGACACCTGATGGTCAGTTTGAGGCGTTTATTGAAGCAGCAGAAAACAAATCTTCTATCTTATGAAAAACTCACAATTCAGGAATTTTAAAAGTATGATATTTATTTTTAGGCAAGACTAGCTAAAAATGAGTTTTATAGATTACAGCCTAGTTAGTACTTAATGAAGTTTCACATTCGCCTACATTATACCAGTCTGGTCTTTGACTGACACCCAATACTTGTTAGATTTTGGGTAAAAGGGGGAAAGAAAAAACCTTTAACCTTTTCCCTGAACCCACTTCCGATTGAAAAATGCAAAACCACAAGCACTATTGGACTAGAACTAACTACTTTAAATTAAAACACAGCATTTTTTAATGAAGTCATGGACTAGACTTGATTATTTACAGAACCAAATCATCTTAATTATTTAAAATCCTACAGTAGTGGAAATACTTATTTTATTTTTACTTATTTAAATATTTCTTTTACATTGTGCTTATAATTCTTGCTCTAAAAATAGTTAAGCTTCATACTTGAGAATAAACCATACTTTTTTACTATTGCTTAGAAAAACATCTATCCTACTTCACGATCACTTGAACTAGATGTCATTACTTATACCATTGTAGTAGCATCTTAAATGATTGATATTAGAGAAGTAGTTTAAAAATATAGCTTGCTGTCCCCTACATGAATAAAAAATGGGCTGCTAAACGACTTACCATCAATCTCACATCAAGCGAGGCACAGAAGCTTGAACAATACTGTTCAATAACAGGAAGACCAGCAACTGATGTGATTCGGGAGTTAATTCGCTCTCTTGCTACTCAGGAGGAAAAAGGCTTACAAACTTAGTAAATCATACTGAACAAAAAACAAAATTATGATAATCACATCTAATTAGGGAGTGAAATAAGTATTTCAGGGTATTAGTTATTTCCCTGAAAACACACGCTATAGGTAGCAACTGAACACTTAGCTATGCTCAATATGGATGGTTTTGAGGTAATAGTTCACCTATAAGTGAATCCGTAAATCGGTTTTGCTCTCAGTATCAGTGCCAGCATTTTCTAGGAAAAGCACTAGGGGAGCTTAGAGGCAGGGGCAACAGTATTCCTGCCCAAACTTCTCTAGTGCTACAAATTACTCAATAAGGTTTGGGATAATAAAATTGTTCTCGCTTTTAAATTCACTTCTTCTCAGACTTTTTTAAATTTTGAATTTTGAAGCTTTCAACTTTAAAACGTTTGAGTAAGACGTTCGGCGATGGCTCAGTAGAGCCGCGATGATGCCGTTCGCGTATAATTCCGTAGGAAAGTACAAAATTTAAAATTCCGCTTTTCAAGACAGACACTTAAAAGTCTGGTTGACTACTAAGGGAATATCAAAAATAAATTATTCAGCAAAATATAGTAAGGTTAGCGTAGCGATCGCTAGCCCGGAAGTAACGATAACAAGTTTTTGTGAATTGGGGGACACACCTTTATTGACATTGCCCATCCCATAATCAGTAATGGCTTTACCAAAACTTACTCTTTCGATTCACATCCAGGAGTACAGCGATCGCCCCTTCAATAGCTAAAAATTTGATCAGACAGTGCGTTATTGTCGCTTATCGTAGGTATCGCTTGTTTTCAATTGCGACGGAAATTTCTCTTACGTTGTTTGTGTCTTGCAACTTCTTTGCGCTTGTGTTTTTCCAAAGGGGTTTCAAAGTGACGATTTTTTCTCATGTCTGGGAAAATACCTGCTTTGGAAACTTCTCTCTTAAATCGACGCAAGGCCGATTCAATTCCTTCATTTTCGCCCACAAATACTTGGGTCATTTTCATCTCCTACTTAATTGTTACTGGGCAATTTCAAACCATCCAGTAGATCGGAGCGCAAAAAGGGCAGATAATGATTCTGCCCTTAAGACGTTAAAACTTAATTTTTGATTTTAAAGCTTAGTAGCGTCCTCGGTTGTATCCGCCACCGCCGCCGCCGCGACGATCGCCACCGCCACCACCAAAGGAACCACTTCTGTCTTCCTTGGGTTTAGCTTTGTTGACTTTAAGGTCGCGTCCCATCCACTCAGCACCATCAAGAGCTTCAATGGCAGCTGTTTCTTCAGCTTCTGTGCCCATCTCTACGAAAGCAAAGCCACGTGGACGGCCTGTTTCACGGTCAGTAGGCAACTGAACGCGTTTTACAGAACCATGTTCAGCAAATACAGATGTAAGGTCTTCTTGTGTGACCTCGTAGGATAGATTACCTACATAAATTGACATGCGTTATCTCCAAAATCATAGGTGTGTAGAGATTTAGATTTCGGAGACAAGCTTGTTAAGACCAAAAGGGAAAAGCCTGTCAATACTAAAAACAAACGCTGTAACCGAATTTTATTCTCACCTAACTACCTTAGCACATCCTTGAGTTCTTACCCATCCTAAAAAAGGAAGTACTAAGAGTCAGCGATCGCAGTTCACTCTCTCAAACATCCTCTAGGTAATGAATTTATAGGCAACTTTAACATTGAGTAGCAAAAATTGCCCAAATAATTGCAAAATAAATGCAGTTCGTCATTGTAACTACCTGGAAATGCCGAGTACACTTGCTGACGCACAGAATTTACTTTCTGATCTGATCGCCCGCTACTGTGAGCGTGTAGATTATCTGATGATTCGCCTTGAAGAAGCAGAAGGGACTGATATCTTGTTGCGTGGCGACAAGGTAGAAACCCTCAGTGAAGGTATCTCCATTGGTGGACATATTCGCGCTTGTTATAAGGGTGGGTGGGGGTTAAGCTGCTTCAACCAACTGGGAACAATTCAGGATCGGATAGAAGAAGCGATCGCTGCGGCGCGAATGGTTGGTGATGAAGAAACTTTACTTGCCCCCATTGACCCGGTGCAAGCAGTATGCGTTCTACCCCTAAAAGGCACTGATCCCCGAAAAATTCCACTTTCCAAGAAAAAACAATTGTGCGATCGCTATACTGAATTGCTCAAAAGTATTGATGATCGGATTACCACTACCTCGGTGCGTTATGGTGACAGCGCTCAAAGAGTGATCATTGCTACCTCAGAAGGAACTTTGATCGAGCAATCTTGGGTGGATATGGAAATGCGCTTTGCCGCCACTGCCAGAAATGGCGAAACCGTACAAACTGGACGGGAAACTACTGGTTCTCGCAAAGCTTACGAAGATTTAACTGATTTGGATGAACAGGTAAAAGGTGCGGCTCAAAGAGCGATCGCAGCTTTATCTTTACCACCTGTCAAAGGCAATACTTATACCGTAGTCATCGACCCAATTCTCACGGGTTTGTTTGTTCATGAAGCTTTCGGACATCTTTCTGAGGCTGATATGGCTTACGAAAATCCTGATTTGTTAGAAGTTATGACCATTGGACGGCGGTTCGGCCCAGAAGAACTCCAAATTTTTGATGGTGCTGCACCAGAGGGACATCGCGGTAGCTATTTTTACGACGATGAAGGCACACCTGCTACAACTACTCAACTAATTAAAGATGGAGTTTTAGTTGGACGTTTACATTCTCGTGAAACTGCTGGCAAGTTGCAGGAAGCGCCTACTGGTAATGCCAGATGTCTGAATTATCACTTCACTCCCATTGTGCGGATGACAAATACCTGGATTGAACGGGGTAAAACACCAGTAAAAGACTTATTCACTGATATCAAAGAAGGAGTTTATGCCCGTAATTGGTTGGGTGGAATGACGAATGGCGAAATGTTTACCTTTAGCGCCGGGGAAGCTTGGATGATTAGGAACGGCAAAATTGCTGAACCTGTGCGGGATGTAACGCTTTCGGGAAATGTATTCCAAACTTTAGCGGATATTGAGGCAATTGGTGATGATTTTTACTGGGATGAATCCGGCGGTTGTGGCAAGGGAGGACAAAATGGTTTGTCAGTGGGTTGTGGTGGCCCTAGCCTCCGAATTCAAGATGTAGTGGTTGGTGGTGAAATGTGATCTACCCGCCGCTATAACTGTTAGTCCGAGTAAACTTAGGTTTTTAGTAGTCTGTCAATCTTAAATTGATAGGCTACTAGTGGTCTATCAATTTAATTTTGCTAGGTTTGTAGTGAGCGATTTATCGCTCAAATCAAGGACTAAAGTCCTTACTACGAACTTTTATAACCCTTCAGAATTAATGAGACAGACCACTAGTTTCACTAAAGAATGCCTCAGTTTAAATCAGCTTGCTAGCCAGAAAGCGACGTTACGCATATAGATTTTGATGTTCTAAAGCTCGTGGATGCCATCTCCCGGTGGTTCATCCACAAATGAGTATAGCGATCGCTTTACACTAAAGCTTAAATTTTTTCATTTCTCAACATCCCTCCAAAGTATGAAAATAACTCATAACTCTAGGTAGTAGCGCCAGTAATAGAGGATTACTAATATATATAAAGCTGATTTCATATTTACTCTAGTTTTATCTCCCACACCCATTCTCCGTTGCGCGTACTGGAGACATACTGCTTTATCTGAGCCATTTTTATAGCCTCAATTAAGCGTTCCTTAGAACAGCGACAGATATGAAAGCAGATCAATTCCTGAAAAACTATGCCGCAGGTGTCAGAGACTTTACTGGTGTCAACTTAAGCGAGGCAAACTTAAGGGAAGCCAATCTCAGTGATGTAATTTTAGATAGAGCTATTTTAGATGGAGCTAATCTGAGTCATGCTAATTTAGCCCAGTCCAGTTTGATTGAAGCAGACTTAAATGGAGCTGATTTGACTAATGCTAACCTCAGTGGTAGCAACTTAAGCGGAGCTATTTTGGATGGAGCCATCTTGGATGGAGCAGCAATGGAAGGAGCCAATTTGAGTCAAGCTGATTTGACGGTTGCTAAGTTGATTGAAACTAACTTGAGTGAGGCGGATTTGCAGGAAGCAAGCTTGATAGCGGCGAATCTAGATGGAGCGGATTTGAGTGGTGCAGACTTAACTGTAGCCGACTTATCCCAGGCAAATCTCACCCAAGCAGATTTGAACCAGACAAATTTGAGCGGAGCGAATTTGCATGGAGCCAATGTAGAAGGAACGATTCTAGATGAGAATGCTGAAATCTAATTTCTTTAACATGGCTTATGATGTGAAAAATAATTAGCAAAGTAAACAATGGGCTTAAGCCCATTGTCTAAAAGCGAGCAAATGTCCGCTACAGTTTATTTAGTTAGTTTATTGCTATTGTCTTGACTGGTTTAGCATCACTGACTTTTGATGAAAAATTATTCAGCCACAATTAACAAGTTTGCATGTGCATAGGCATCGCACATTTAAGATAAATTAAATCCAGCTTCGGGCTGGATAATAGCTAGAGACTGTTTTGAGATTGAATGTTTTCTTGATTTTTAACTTACCAAATCAACTAAGGCGTTCGATTGGAAGCGGACTATAGATGAAACAGAGCAACCGCGATAATTCTCAGAAGTGAATACTGATAGTGTGATATTAGCTTGACCAGGATCTAATATGCGTTTTACCTTGCAGGTTTGCATTTTGTTGTTGCAGTAAGCAATAATGCGATCGCCAGCCTTGACATCCAACGCTTGAATTTTCACTTAATATCAACCTCGCCCAAGATTTTGTTTAGCTAAAATAAAATATATTGTTATATCTTACTTGCTCAACAATTTAAATATTTATTTAACTATAACACAAAAACTAAGGGTTTTAAATGCTATCAATTTAATCTTGATAATGTCAAGTTTATTTATCCTCAAAACTCTATTAAATGCTGGATTTTCAAAAAATAAGGATAAATACCGCCCTTCTTGCAGCATCTGGTACAACACGGCATAAGCAGGACTTATGCATTGAAAACCTGAAACCTTGTTGGCGCAGCGTGCGCTTCGCGCCTTTCCTTAAAAAAGCTTGATTTTTTATGATTTTGTTCTCATATTCTGTATGGGAACGAGCAAAAACTCAATTAGTAAGACTTGGGTTGAAAATTCAGATGGTGGTAAATCCCCACTTTGCTCTAAATTTTTGCGAGTAAGATTTTTTCTTTCTATGTTTTTGTTACAATTATTGAAATTTTTACATAAAAATACCACTATGGCTTTATATGCTGAATTACATAGACATCTGGGCGGTTCCGTCGTACCGCGAGTTCTATGGCGATATTTCGAGCGACATTCTTCGGAGTTGATTTCCCGTTTTGCTGACTATTCACAATTTGAAGATTTTTACACCCGTCCACGCAACACCCTGGATGAGTATCTAGAATTACACACCTTGGTAGAAAGTGTGCAAACAGTTGAGACTTTGCCTTACTTTATCTATCGCTTGGTGCGGGGTGCTTACATCTTTGAAAATTTGGCTTATCTGGAACTGCGCTACACTCCCTATTTGCGGACACCTGAACATCTGAATCAATCACAGAGAATTGACAAGATGGCAGAAATTGTGAAAGTAGTAGGACTTGCTAGCCACCAGCCAGAACATCCGATTGTTACTAGCCAAATTCTCTGTATGCATACCCGCCTACCTTATGAGGTGAACAAGGCGATTGTTGATTTAGCGGCACAAAATCAGCAGTATGTCTGTGCAGTCGATGTCGCAGGGGGTGATAGCTATTATGCCGATCGCTTAGAAGAATGGATTAGCTTATATGATTATGCGCGATCGCTAGGCGTTAACACCACGGGACATCTATATGAAACCACCGCCGGTTGTTACCCCGAACTGTTACCCTACCTGATGCGAATCGGTCACGGTATCCAAATCCCCCTACTGTATCCAGAGTTACTTAATGATGTAGCTAGACGCGGACAGTGTTTAGAGGTTTGCCCGACAACTTACTTAAAAACTGGTACTTTGCAGGATATACGTCAACTCAAATTAGTTTTTGACCGTTGTTTTGATGCTGGGGTCGATATTGCTATCTGTACTGATAATGCTGGGTTGCACAATGTGCGTCTACCGTTTGAGTATGAAAATCTCTTAACTTACGACATTATCAGTTTTAAACAACTACAAGCTTGTCAGGATGCCGCTTTCCGTCATGCTTTCGCTTGGCCTTACAGTGAACGTCCTGCATCTTTGTTGAACGATTTGCTCAAACCTGAACCACCTAAAGTTTTGGCAACAAGAGATAGTAATTAACGACCACCTAAAGATAAGCAAAAAGTAAGGTGATTTAATGTTAATTAATGTTGCGATCACTGGTTTTTATTATGATGCTGTAAAGAAAGCTGTAATGCACAATAGATATCTTGCAAAAACAATGTTTTAGAAATTAAACCACAGATGTTCACAGATAATTCATCGGTGTTTATTTGTGGTTAATTTTTCGCTAATTCTGATTTTTGCTAGAAGTCTAATGTGCAGTACAAAAAACCAGCAATGATGAAATAAATAGACTTAGATTAGTATGCCTGGGTTAAGTTTAAGCGCCAACACCTTCTGTAGCACCGCCGGCTGAAATCCAAGCTGCAAGGCCACCTTTGATTTCAGCTACTTCAACAAACCCTGCCCCTCTCAGAATTTGTGCAGCCTGGGTTGTATGCTCATCAGTGTCGCCATAAATATAGATATGGCGTTCTTTATGTAGGGCAGATTTGGCTTTAGATGCCAAATCGTCTAATGGAATGGGTATTGCTCCACTGATCCGACCGTGATTGTAGGTGTGGCGATCGCGCACATCAACAATTGTAAAACCTGGTTGACCCCATTGCAAACGGGTCTTTAAATCATGGACATCAGCAACTAAATTATTACTCATAAGCTTTTCCTGCTTATTACCTCACAAGCAATTTATCAAAAATCGCCTTTTAATTGAGTTTTCAGTGTAATAAGTTAATAATTTGCAACTAGCTAGTTGAAAATAATCTCTCATCTCTCCCTACTTCCCTTACGCCCAGAAGCTATAAACTATAATTTATGGCATCTACTATTCAAGCTCTACCAACAGAAGTCGTATATCTTATTACAGCTGGTGAGGTAATCGACTCTTTAGCCTCTGTGGTGCGGGAATTGGTAGAAAATTCCCTAGACGCAGGTGCAACGCGAATTGTGGTTTCTTTATGGCCGCAGCAATGGCGAATTCGTGTGGCAGATAATGGTTGTGGAATGAACCTGGATGATTTGGAACAAGCAGCCACAGCCCACAGCACCAGTAAAATTCGCTCTAGTGCTGATTTATGGAAAATTAACAGTTTAGGGTTTCGTGGTGAGGCGTTACACAGCTTAACAACTCTGGCAGATTTGGAAATTTTGAGCCGTCCTGTGGGTGGAAAATTAGGATGGCGGATTAGCTATGGCGATGGTGGGAAAGTTGTGCAAGTTGAAGTAACTGCGATCGCACCTGGTACAGTGGTGACAGTTTCCAATCTTTTCGGTAATTGCTCATCACGTCGTCAGGGATTGCCCACAACAGCACAGCAAATGAAAGCTGTGCAAGCCACAATTCACCAAATCGCTCTGTGTCATCCCCACGTCACCTGGCAGATTTGGCAAAATGACCGTCAATGGTTCACCATCTCTCCAGCTGCAACAACTGGGCAATTGCTACCGCAGATTTTACCCCAAGTGCGACAAGGTGATTTGCAAGAAATAAAACTCGAAATACCCAACCCATTAAACTCAGAACTCCTAACTCCTAACTCCTCACTCCCCACTCAGCACTCAGCACTCAGCACTCAGCACTCAGCACTAAATTTAGTGGTAGGATTACCCGATCGCTGTCATCGTCATCGTCCAGATTGGGTACGTGTAGCCATTAACGGACGGATGGTTAAGACACCGGAACTAGAGCAAACGATATTATCAGCATTTCACAGAACATTACCACGCGATCGCTATCCAATTTGTTTCCTACATCTTGCCATTTCCCCCGATCAAATTAACTGGAATCGCAATCCAGCAAAAACAGAAATTTACCTCAACGAAATCATTTATTGGCAAGAGCAAATTACCCAAGCAATTAACCAAGCGCTCAGTATCTCTTCTCCCAATCTCAAAGAAGCTGTTCACACAACACGAGTTAGTAAATTACTCAAAGCCGCAGAAGCCAAAGGCGGCTACAATTTCAATCCTCAAAATCCCAAGGAAGATCGCAAAAATCCTAATTCCTTAAAAGCTGTCGCTCAAGTTAGCAACACCTATATTGTGGCGGAACATCCGGGTGGTATGTGGTTAGTAGAACAGCACATTGCCCATGAGCGAGTTTTGTATGAGCAATTATGCGATGATTGGCAACTTGTCCCCGTCGAACCGTCAATCATTCTTTATCAATTGTCGCCAGCGCAAGTATCGCAGCTGCAACGCATCGGTTTAGACATAGAACCCTTTGGCGAGCAACTTTGGGCTGTCCGAAACATACCTGCACCTTTGCAACAGCGAGACGACTGTGCAGAAGCAATTTTAGAACTTAGTTGGGGAGGCGATTTACAAACAGCCCAAGTAGCCGTCGCCTGTCGCAGTGCCATTCGTAATGGTACACCCATGAATCAACAAGAAATGCAGACACTTTTAGATAATTGGCAACGCACTCGCAACCCTCGCACCTGTCCCCACGGACGGCCAATTTATTTATCTTTAGAAGAATCAGCTTTAGCCCGGTTTTTCCGGCGTAATTGGGTAATTGGAAAAAGTCATGGAATTTAATTTTAAATTAAATACAAGTGCATGAAATTTTAATTAACTGTACATTAACCTAACTATTAATAATCTGTTCTACCGCAACAGAAATATCTGGAAATGCTAGCGGTTGAATTGTTCCCGCAGTCAATGTCAATTTTGTTGCGTACTCTCCATCTAAGATTTCTCGAAACACCACTAAGTGTAGCTTTTTAAGATTTACAACCCAATACTCTAAAATACCTGCTTCTGCGTAGATTTTGCTTTTTATCTCTAAATCTTTTTCTAAACTGGAGTTAGCATACTCAATCAACCAAAAAATATTTTCTGGATAGGGATGATGCTCTCGATACTCACGTCCTAAACGTTGGACAATAGCAATATCTGGTTCTGGTTCCGAGTCGTTGAGTAAGGTGATAGGCTTGGCTTCACGAATTTTGGCGCGTTCAGCCAATAACTTTGCTAGATACTCACCAGCTTCATCACTACAATAAGGATGGGGTTCACCTTCGGGTGACATTTCTACAATTTCCCCCTTAAGTAGTTCAACTTTGCGATCGCTCAAAATGCCAGCATCAATCATGCGGTGATATTCGTCAATTGTCCATTTAGCAACAATAAAAGTCATGAGGATTGATTCCTCTCAATAATTCTTGATATTTTACCATCTTAAATGGACTTCAAAGGAAGCCGTTAGCGCCTCTGTGTCCTTGTAGTCAAGATTGAGGCTATACTTAATTGGCAAGAAATTACAATCTAATTTTTATAAAAGCTATTAATTGTTATTGAAGTTTAATACTTATACCTTCGGGTAGAAGGAAAACACTATTGTAATTTCTAAGCTAGTGATTAAGTTTTTTGATGGACGAAATTATGCTGAACATTATTGCTTGGATCATTCTGGGTTTAATTGCTGGAGCTATAGCAAAAGCCATTTATCCTGGTCGTCAAGGTGGTGGAATTGCTTCAACTATGATTTTAGGTATCGTAGGTGCTGTGATCGGAGGATTTTTAGTTACTCTTTTAGAGACAGGGAGATTTCAATTAACTGCTGCAACCCTTAGTATACCAGGTGTAATTGTTGCTGTAATTGGCGCAATAATTGCCATCTTTCTCTGGAACCTATTAGCTAATCGTGCCAGTTATTAGTTGAATGAAATCTCTAGAAAAATCATGGTTAAAAGCAATTTCTTAGGAATTTACCCTTTCAGATTTTACGCAAATACAAAAACTCCACTTCCTTAAGGTTAGTGGAGTAATTAATGTTAAGGCATCAGTAATGAATCATGGTTAGTGTTGCTGCACTGCAAAAACTAAATTATTCTAAAGCTTTTTTAAGTTCATCTTTAATGTTTTCTACAGTGTGACCAACTTGGGCTTCAGCTTGCTTTGCTTGTCCTTCAGCTTTATCTTGTGGATTTCCAGTTATTTCACCCACAACCTCTTGGATTTTTCCTTCAATATTCTTTACGGTAGCTTCTACTCTTTTTTCGGTACTCATGGCTTTTATGTCTAGCTTGTAGTTGATTCAGCTATTACATAAACTAACAGTTATGTATTCTTTTTGACCTCCATCAACCGATAGAAGAATTCGGTCGGTTATGTATCTTAAGATAGATACGGTGAGCTACAGAGTAAGCAAGTAAAAAAATCCGAATTCATAGAAATTTGCACTGTTCACATCCCCGACTTCTCAAATAAGTCGGGGATTTAACTTTTCACAAAGTATTTAGGACTGCTATATACATCTTCATAGAAAATTAGAGAAGTCAAAGCAAATTTTCAATAAAAGGACAGAAAAGGAGTGGCAACAAAACGTCAAAAAGATGTATGGAGGAGTGAGATTAATGACATTATTCGGGGTGCTTGCGGAGGTTTTTTATTTGGCATCCCTTTACTGTACACAATGGAGGTTTGGTGGATTGGATCGCTGGCAAAACCACAACTGATGATGATGGCGATCGCATTTATGTTTATCGTGGTGTACTTGCTCAATCAGATAGAAGGGTTTCGGAAACGCAGATATAGCTGGCTAGCTCCTCAAGCCGCAATGGATACTGTAGAAGCGATCGCGATCGGACTAGCTTGCTCTACCTTTGTGCTGCTACTATTGCGAGAATTGACACTAGAAACTTCCCTAAAAGAATCTTTAGGTAAAATCATCTTTGAAAGTGTACCATTTGCTCTTGGTGTAGCATTAGCCAACCAGTTGTTGGGAGATAGTAGAAACAGCAATGGAGAAGGGCAAAAAGCCGACAGCACAACCAGCAACAAAAAAGATGAGTTAAACGCCACCTTTGCCGATGTGGGCGGAACCCTAATTGGTGCAACCATAATTGCATTTAACATCGCTCCAACAGATGAAATTACTATGCTTGCAGCCGCAGCCTCGCCACCTTGGGAGTTAGCAATGATCGCCACATCTTTACTAATTTCTTATGGCATTGTATTTCAAGCAGGCTTTTCTGACCAACAAAAGCGAAGAGAGCAAAAGGGAATTTTCCAACGACCATCGAGCGAAACTATTATGTCTTACCTAGTGTCACTCCTAGCAAGCGCTTTTATGCTGTGGTTCTTTCAAAAGTTAACTTTTAGCGATCCTTGGACAATGTGGTTAGATCACACCTTGATGTTGGGCTTACCTGCAACTATTGGCGGTGCAGCCGGCAGGTTAGCAATATGACTCAAACAGAACAACCACCAAAGCGCTCAATAGCTGAGTGGATAACATTCAGCGTCGCCTCATTTATCCTAGCAATCATTGTGAGTTTAGTAGGTTACACTTGGCTGAACGAAAAGAATCAACCTCCCATTCTTTCTGTTACCAAAAAAGAAACAATTCGGGAAATTGATGGCCAATTTTATGTTCCTTTTGAAGTTGTGAATAGTGGAGGAGATACAGCTGAGTCAGTTCAGATTATGGCTGAGTTAATGATTGACGGTAAAGTTACAGAAACAGGAGAGCAACAGGTTGATTTTTTATCTAGTGGGGAAAGTGAAGAAGGCGCATTTATATTCACCCAAAACCCGCGTCAAGGTCAGTTAAATTTGCGTGTTGGTAGTTATAAATTGCCATAGAGAAGATAATATCCCCGACTTCTTTGAGAAGTCGGGGATATACGGCTTGCAATTCTTACAAGTCAAATAGAATTGCTATATGACTCATATTTGATTTTTGAAAAACTCAGTATAACTCAAAGAGCCTTCTTTTTAGTTGCCTATTGCCTCTTACCTGCCCACCCTACGCGAACAAAAATCAAAGCAAATTCATATAATTACTAACACGCAGTAGTTTAAGCTTTAACTTTAGCTTTTGACCAAACGCCGTTTTGATCTTCATCATATTGCTGATGAACAGACTCCCAAGCAGCTTGTTCGGCTGTGAACTCGTCATTTTTTTCATTGAAGACAGTATTATAGCGCTCAATGAATGTGCGTTGAGCTTCATCAGAAAGATGAGCGCGAACTTCAGGAGACAAGTCATCTGGACTGTTGCACTGTCCAGGACAAGGGCGAGCAAAGGTTTTTTCGATCGTGTTAATTTCTTCGCCACCAGCACTTTCTAGTAGCAATTGAAATTCGCCAGTGCGATCGCTCGGAACTTCTGCCATCAGTAAGAATTCGCCAGCTTGTAAGCGGGTTTGGTAGATAGTCGCTTTATCTTCTGGCATCCCCAAAGTAGTTAGAACCGACACCAGACCGGCACCTGCACTACCTGCGATCGCTCCACTTGCAGCCCCCAGCAACACTGCACCAATAGGCCCGGCTGCTACGATTGGGCCAACAAAGGGAATAAATAGTACGCCTACACCAGTGAGCAAGCTGAGAAAGGAACCAAACAAGGAACCAAAAACTGCCCCCGTTCTCAAACCTCCCAGAATCACATCCTTTTTACTTATAAAGCCTGCAATTCTAGTTTCTGACTGGAAGTTTCTACCCATGACCGAAATATGGTCTCTAGGTACACCCCTGTCTAGTAAACGTCGAATTACATCATCAATTTGCTTCTGTTCTTTGAATACAGCAGATATAGTACGTTCTGCTTTGTATATTTCTGTCACTTAAGTACTCTCCCTGTATTATTTTGTTTGTGCAATGGATATGGTGAAGAGGTAGATGCAGGCAGATTAATTCTTTTACACCAGTTAGAAGACAATACAGTTCAGTTAAGCATTTCTTTATTCTCTCAGTGCCGCGCCAGTTGCTTCAAGTCGGGGAACCCGCCCAACGCACTGGCTTCTCTGCGTCTCTGTGGTAGCCTGCGGCAAGCCGCTCCGCGTCTACGTAAAAAAATTGACTTTGACAAAGAGTTTTAGCTTTAACTGAACCGTATTGAGTTAGACGCAAGATTGATTCCTGCTTCTAACTGGTTTTACAGACAGCCATCTCAACTCAGACGTTATAAACTACACACCTACAGGAGTCTTAGCCCCAGATGCTGGCTGTCTACCATCTGGATCTAATGCCTCTCCTTCAATAAATGAACGCAGCATCCAAGCTATCTCCTCATGCTGTTCCAACAGTCCAGTTAAAAAGTCAGCAGTTCCTTGATCGTGGAAATCATCACCAGACTGATCTACATGGTCTCTTAAGTTACGAATAACCTGCTCGTGATCATGCACTAAATTAGCTACCATCTTCGTTGCTGTAGGAACATTACCAGCGTGTTCCTTCAGGGTAGCAATCTTAAGAAATCCTTCCATTGTGCCAACTGGATAACCGCCCAAAGCGCGAATCCGCTCTGCCAAGGCATCAATATTTAGAGTCAGCTTTTCGTAGTGTTCTTCCCAAAGCTGGTGCAAAGAGCGGAACTGAGGGCCAACGACATCCCAGTGATACTTTTTGGTTTTCACCAACAGTAGATAGGCATCTGCCAAATCTTTATTTAACAGATTAATTACACCTTGACGCTGTTCTTCTGTCAACCCAATGTTTATCGCACGCATTGTTTTTCCATCCCTAAGCAAACTTATTTACTAACTTCTCAAATTTCAGATACATTCCACATCAACCAAAGGAAACATTATGAGCTTAGATTAGTTACTCAATTCATAATTGTGCCTATGTCTTAATAGGTATTATTTAGCCAATAGTCTAGTAATTAGCGATTTTAAACTCAAAGTATAAGAATATTAAATATAATAGTTAATTCATACTATCTAAACTCAGTTTTCCAACAATGCTCAGGTGAACATAGCTTTATACTTAATTAATTTAATTTACCAGCCTGCTTAACATTAAAAATGTAGTAATGGGTCATTGCTTTTACACAATGACCCATTACTACCCAAAAATTACCAGAACTATTAATTTAGTTACTTACCTGTAACTTTCTCTAACACATTCTTAATATTTTCTTCCACAGAGGTTGCACCCTGTGAATTCTCAGGACGCTTCTGCTTGTCAATATCAGCATCTCCCTGAACCTCGTTGAGTCCTTTGTTGGACTCCTTTTGAACCTTTTTCAATCCTGCTGGTGGTTCTTTAGCAGCTTCATCAGTTTTGCGCTGAATGTCAAGTAGTTGTGTAGTGCCTTCGGTAGGATTACTTTGATAGCTATCGATTGCAAAAGCAGGAAAAGCACTAGATAACAATAGTAAGGCGCAAGTAAAGCCTACAATTAGAAAACGTACTGGACTTAAGATAGATAAAACAGAAGCAATAATCTTCATTTGAAATCCTCGATAACAGCTTTAACAACGCAGAACTTTCACGGATAAAGCAGAGCTTATATTTTTATTTGGCAAATTGAGCAATAATAAAAATAGCAAGCTAAACTTCAATCAGAAAGTTCTTGATCAAAGGAACCTGATAAAGAGATGAAGAAATTATCTTTGTATTTCTGCATCGAATGAATAAGGGATAATAAGCAAATACCACCTTAATTCTGTAGCAAAATTTTTACATTTGATATTGACATTCTTTTCTCAAGGTTCCTTGTTTCTACTTGTACTTTGAAAATGCTAAAGCCTGCATCAATCTCTAGAATGAACTTTTCTATATCTGTGGTTGTAATAAAAATCAGTCTCTAGATATATCGACTTAATATAGTTGTCGCAGATTAATGACTCTGGGATTTGTGTTCAGTTAGCTCGACTTTATCGAATCAATGCACTTTCACAAATATGCACTTTGTAGTATATTTGTAAAGTATAAATTTATATAAATATCCCCTTTTTTATGGGGAAAAATAAATCTTTTCTTTAAACTTGATAAGTCTGCCTTATTACTTCTTCTATTGAACTTACTCGATTGAACATTTCTATTAATTCATGGGATCTTGTTTTTCGCTGCGCCAGTAGTACTTTTAAGGGCATTAAATAATGAACATCGGTGTCATTTCCCAAAGCAACTTCGGCTGCTTGCAAGACTTTTGTCGCATTCTCAAAAATATCCTCGTTGTCAAAACCTTCTTTTGCTGAAATTTGATGTAATGCTGCATCGGGTACAGTTTCTCTACCCAGTAAGGTATTATCTAATACTAAACCTTTCAATAAAGCTAGCAAAGATGCGTAGATTAAAAAATCATCACAACTATCACAAGCTTTAAATTCAATGCGTCCTACTTCAGCCGGAATGCGGGCGATTTTTGTTAGTGAAGGTATACTATTAATCAATTGTTCTTCTTTCTGAACAAAAACTAGGGCTGCTGGCCTTTTCCCAGTTCTGATAAATGTTCGTACCGATAACCCATCCCATAAACCTCCGTTATAAAAAGGGGAGCTATAACTAAAAGGGACGATATAGGGACTATAATAAGTTAACTTTCTGCCGATATCAATCACACTTTCAGTAGACAAATCTGCCACTGAAATATTTAAATCTGGCCCATAAGACACCATGTGAATATTAGCAGTTTGTTCGTCAGGATAAGCCTCTAGCTGTTTGATTTCATAATCATTTAATGGAGGTTGAGGTTCAAAAGCCGAATTGTAGGGATTAAAACTGACCAAAACTGGTGATAAGTCAAAGTTAGCAGCAACTTCACGTAGTAAGTGAAAACTTTCTGATAATTCCGTAATAGCGCCTTGAATATCAGAATGTATAGTTGTTCTAATTTCAATACCTTTAACATGACAGTCTATCACTTCATCGGAATCTGCAAATCTTTCAAATCCCTCAATGTACCATCTCTTCATCTTAATACCCGCATCACCTACGCGCAGTTGAGGATAATCACTGGGATATGTGGGTAACTTTTCAATAATTTGATTAAAATCAGCAAATTTTGTGTGGGAAAAATCAGCAAATTTACCTTCTTTATTTAGGAATGCGACTTCATGCTCAATGCCAAAGAAAAACATTATCTATACCTTTATTGCTTATAGTTAATCTAATCTAACTAATAGATAGATATTTCCAAAAATTAAATATGCTTTCTCTAGAACCCTTGTAGAGAAGTAGCACGAATATTTGAGATACTCCAATCAAATTTACTTTAACTATAAAGATTCTCAATAACAGGATAAATGAATTTTACCCTAAGATCGGCTTTTGCGACTTGAAAACCTCTCTGATTTATTTTTCTGTGCTGCCCAGACTATCTTCCTAGTCGCCGATTAGGGTAGCTTAGTAATGACTGAGGAAAGCTTGAGACGTGAGTTTATGACAAGTACCGTTCAATCCCCCTACAGCAGCGAACAGATTGCCGCTTGGTTGCGTGGACTGCTCACCATTGCTTGGGCAGATGGTAATTTTGATGCCCAAGAACAGGAATTAATTGCCAGCATCACCAAAGATGAATTAGCTCCTAAGATTAAATGCGACTCACTAGAGGTAATTACGCCAGAAGAATTAGCCGCAGTGTTGGGTAAAGGTACACCAGCCGCAGAAAATTTCTTAAGGACAGCAGTGATGGTAGCGATCGCAGATGGTACTTATTCTCCCAGTGAAGATGAGGTTCTGCATCAGTTCTGCCAAGCCTTAGAACAGCCAGAGGAGTTACTAGAAGCCCTTCGCCATACCCTAGAACACCCACAGCAACTTACCCCTGCGATCGCCAGCCCTGGACTTACAAAGCGTCAAATTGATGCACTACACCCTCTGCGTGACTGGCTGGATGGGCTAGATATTCAAGACCCAAGAGTAGCCCGCTTTTTGTGTAAAATGATTCCCTCCCAGTGTCCCTTTGAGCGGGATGTCACCTTATTTGGACGCAAGATTGTCCACATCCCCCCGATGTGTAAAATTAACCCCTTGTATGAGCAACTGGTGGGCTTACGTTTCCGCGCCCTCTCTTATCTAGCAGATAAATGCGGTGAAGATGTTTCACCATATATTTAGTTAGAGTTAGGAGTGAGGAGTAAGGAGTTATAATTTGTAACTCCTCACTCTTCACTTCTCATTATTATTTAAGTATGCAATTTATCGATCAAGCAAAAATTGAAGTTGAAGCTGGTAAGGGCGGCGATGGTATTGTCGCCTTCCGGCGAGAGAAATACGTGCCGACTGGTGGCCCCTCTGGTGGTAATGGAGGGCGAGGCGGTTCGATATTTTTCGTAGCCGACGAAAACCTACAAACCTTGCTGGACTTCAGATATAATCATCGCTTTCAGGCAGAAAAAGGGACTCGTGGTGGGCCAAATAACTGCACAGGGGCAGGAGGAAAGGATTTAATCATCGAAGTTCCCTGCGGTACAACCATTTATGATGCTGAAACTGGCGAACTGCTGGGAGATTTAACTGAGCCTCAGCAGACTTTACTGATTGCCCAAGGTGGTAAAGGCGGACTGGGAAATCAGCATTTCTTGAGCAACCGTAATCGCGCCCCAGAATACGCCCTCCCAGGATTACCGGGGGAAATAAAGCAGCTGCGTCTGGAGTTGAAACTTTTGGCAGAAGTGGGGATTATTGGCTTACCAAATGCAGGAAAATCCACTCTAATTTCATCTTTATCAGCAGCACGTCCAAAAATTGCCGACTATCCCTTTACTACCTTGATCCCAAATTTGGGTGTAGTACGAAAACCGACTGGCGATGGTACTGTTTTCGCCGATATTCCTGGACTAATTGCGGGAGCATCTCATGGGGCTGGGTTGGGGCATGATTTCTTGCGTCATATTGAGCGCACGCGAGTGCTACTTCACTTGATTGATGCCACTAGTGATGATGTGATTAGGGATTACAACACAATTAAAGAAGAATTACAAGCTTATGGACAGGGTTTAGCAGAACGTCCACAAATTTTGGCGCTGAATAAAATTGATGCCGTAGATCGGGAAACTGTCGATTTGGAGGCTTTAGCTACCCAACTTAATCATCTCTCCTACGCCCCGGTTTTTATAATTTCAGCAGTTACTCGCACCGGCTTAGAGCCGATGTTACAAGAAATCTGGGGAATTCTCGACCAAATGAAGGTTCCTGAAGAAGTGGAGGCATTGAGATAATTCGTAATTCGTAATTACTACTTCATTGGCAGGAAAGAGCAAATATAGATGATTGGAAAAACCACATCTGTCGTAGGGGCAATTCACGAATTGCCCCTACAGCGAGGCTCTATTCTCATCAAAGAATGATTAATAAAAATCTAAAACGACGTATTGACGTTGATACACAACATAATTGTTTTGCAACCTTTGTAAATCTAATCGTAATAAAAGCTCTTAAAATTACGAATTACGAATTACGAATTACGAATTATATGCTCAAGGCTTAACTTCTGAAGGGGTTAAAGTAGCATATTGTTCAGAAGAAAGCGTCGCTTCTTTCACATTGATTTTCTTAGTGATAAATTTCTGCTCATAGAATAAGTCAGCAATTTTCTGCTGTCCTGACAAAACTTCTTCGCTAAGGGGTCTTAATGTATAAAGCCTACGTTTCGATACCAGTTCTAGTGTTGGAACATCAATTTTCGCTTCAGGTGAAATTAGTTCAGCTACTTGACGTGGGTTAGCTTCAGCCCATTTGCCAATGTTATTGACTTCTTCTAATATGACTTTAACTACATCAGGATTATCTTTGACGAAATTACGCGAGCCTAACCAGTAGCCTCCTTGGGTAGTAATTCCCTTACCATCCCGGATAATCCGAATCCTAGCAGTTTTCTGAAATAGAGCAAGGTGGGGGTCGCCAATTACAGCTGCATCAACGCTCTTACGCTCAAATGCAGCACGAGTTTCTAATGGTGTGAGATTAATGTGTTTAATATCGCTGAGTTTCAGCCCTGCTTCTTGCAAAACCTTCAAAACGAAATACTGCTGTGCAGTAGCTCTTTGAAAGGCCAATCCTTTACCTTTGAGGTCAGCTATTGTCTTGATTGGAGAATCTTTATCGACTACAACAGCAGTTCCCTCACCAGTTCCAGGTTTGCTACTAGCAACATAAACAAAAGGAACACCCGACGCTTGAGCAAAAATGGGGGGAGTTTCACCGACAAAGCCGAAATCTACACTTCCTACATTCATTGCTTCCAAAAGTTGTGGGCCAGCAGCAAATTTTGACCATTCGACTTTCATGCCCAGTGGGGTTAAACGTTTCTCTAACAGTCCTTTAATCTTGAGTAAGTCTCCAGCTGTCATATAGCCCATGTGTAAGACTTTTGTCTTAGTGCTATTAGAGCTATTGGAGGCGTTAGCGGTTTGCTCTGGTGTATTTTGTGCTTTACAACTGACTAAAGTCATGGATAAACTGAATACTCCTCCTACTAAGAATAGTAGAGAGTAATTGAACAGCTTGAAGTAAGATTTGCGCGATATTTCTACCATAATGGATTAGTAAATATTTAATGTTTTCGTTTTTTAGCTACTGAATTTCTACCGTTTGCACTACTGGCAATTAGCTAGAAATTTAAATGAAATTTTTAGCTGATAAATTTAATTAAGCAGTTTTACCAATGACACACAATCACAAACTACGCTAAATCGACCGATTTAGCGTAGTTTGTTGTTTGTACGGATGCTATCATAGACTTCTGCAAGAATCAAGCAGTAAATAAAGCCATCATTCCATAGAGACGATTTTTTAACTTTGAGCAAAGAAAGAGGACGATTTCTTGATCGAGGTGCCTCTTGTTACAGAGATAGTTGCCACTTACTGGTACAGGAACACGCAGCAATTTTATACTCAATTATGCTATGTACACTTACAGGCGAAAAACCGACAGCCTCATATTTGCTGGATTAGGTAATATCATGTCCGGCTAATTAGTTGTCATTGCGAACGAAGTGTTGATGGAGCATCTCGTAGAGAAGCAATCTTCGAAATGTTGCAATTGCTGTGTTCCAATCACAATGGCATATCCTAAGTGATTAGGAGGACATGATATAAAGCGATCGCAGACTATAACTATAAACTAGCTTCATCTATCATCTATATTCTGATCCGAGATACGGCATTCCTCGGTGAAATTGGCAGCCCAAACTGTACTTTGTAATCCAAGTCAGTGCGGCTAGTTCACGTAGAAATTGATACAAAAGCTTAAAGGCTTTGCTTACTGGTAAAAAAACGGAGTTAGACTAGAATTGCAGGGTAACAATCAGAGGAAAATTATGATGAGCGATCGCGACTATACATTAATCATTGATAAAAGCGGTAGTATGTCCACACCCGACCAAGTGGGCGGTAGAAGTAGATGGGAGATTGCCCAAGAGTCTACACTCGCTTTGGCAAGAAAGGCCGAACAGTTTGACCCCGATGGCATCACAGTTTACTTGTTTTCCGGTAGATTTAAACGCTACGATGATGTCACTTCAGCCAAAGTCGCACAGATATTTCTCGAAAATGACCCTGCTGGGACGACAAACTTAGCTGGTGTGCTTCAAGACGCACTCAATAATTACTTTCAACGTAAAGCAGCGGGTAAAAGCAAGCCAAACGGAGAGACAATTTTAGTCATCACCGATGGTGAACCAGACGATCGCAAAGCTGTATTTGAAGTTATCATTCATGCTACTCGCCAGATGGAGCGTGATGAAGAATTAGGAATTTCGATCATTCAAGTAGGTTCAGATGCCCAAGCAACTAAGTTCCTTAAAGCTTTGGATGACCAGTTGCAAAGTGTCGGCGCTAAATTTGATATTTGCGACACGGTTACTTTAGACGACTTAGAAGAAATGAGTCTTGTAGATGTATTGACGAACGCAATAACTGACTAATGGGTTGATTGCCTATAGTTGAGTAACCGATTTTAAATTTTAGGTTGAAGAAATCAAAACTTAAATCTGGGTTTATAGCGACTATTTTCAACTATGGAAAAATCTCAAATTCCAAATTTATTTCCCAATACCTACTTTTAGGTTAACGGTTAAAATAAAATCCAAAATCTAAAATTGATTGACTCTTAACTGGAGAATTGAATAATGCTAGAAAATCGTGATTACACCTTAATTATTGACAAAAGCGGCAGCATGGCAACCCAAGATCAAAAGGGTGGCAGAAGTAGATGGTTTGCAGCACAGGAATCTACTTTAGCATTAGCTAGCAAGTGTGAGCAATTTGACCCAGATGGTATCACTATTTATTTATTTTCTGGTAAATTCAAGCGATACGAAAACGTTACATCCAGTCTAGTAGGGCAAATTTTCCGAGAAAATGATCCCTCTGGTACAACTGACTTGGCAGGTGTGTTGAAACATGCAACTGACGATTACTTACAACGCAAAGCAGCCGGTCAAACAAAGCCAAATGGTGAAACAATTTTAGTGGTTACTGATGGTGAACCAGACGATCGCAAAGCAGTTATGAAGGTAATTATTGAAGCTTCTCGCCGCATCGATCGAGATGAAGAATTAGCCATTTCCTTCATTCAAGTAGGTACAGATCCCCAAGCTACTCGCTTTCTGAAAGTCTTAGATGATGAACTTCAAAGTGCTGGTGCTAAGTTTGATATCTGTGACACCATTACTATGGAAGATATGGAAGATATGAGTCTATCAGAAGTCTTGCTCAATGCTATTAATGACTAGATATACCATTTATAGGAATTGCAAAAATGGATTCCATTGATAAGCTGTTAGCCGAACTCAAAACTGAATATAAAGAAGTAAAACCACAACAGCAACAGTCCAAATCAGCCACAGCCAAAGCTTTTATTCCACCATTGCCAAAATCGGCATCTTTGATGGATAACATTTTGGCAGAGGTTAAGGCTAATTTTGCAGAAGAGGATGCTGCTATTGAGTTAAAAAAACAACAAGAACTAGAAAAGGAGCGAATTCGCCAAGAACAACTCAAAGCCAAACAATTAGAGGGTTTGAAAATACAGGCAAAAGAATGGTTAGCCAAAGTAGATCCACTTTCGTCGGAAGGACTTTGGTTTGAAAGGTTTGCTGAAAGTTACCCCTCAAAATTAGAGGCAGCGATTGAATATTTAAGAAGCAATGAATAAATGTCTTCAAACAAGAATGTAGAGACGTAAAATATTGTGTCTCTATTGATTTCTAGACATATCTAAATAAACAATTCAAGATTCAAAAATAATCTCCTATCTCAAATTTAAAATGAGCAATTATTATTTATTACCTATGCTCAATATTGATGCTGATTTGTTCTATTTGAGTGTTGAACAGCCCATTCATGCATAGCATAGAGAATTGGTTGCAAAGTTTCTCCTAAATGCGTTAGCGAATATTCTACCTTTGGTGGAATTTGGGGATAAACTTCTCGATGAATAATACCGTCTTGCTCCATTTCTCTAAGTTGCTGAGTCAACATCTTTTGCGTAACTCCAGGTAAAGCTCGTTGTAACTCACCAAACCTTTTTACGCCAGTCATTAATTCTCTAATAATCAAAACTTTCCAGCGCCCGCCAATTACCTTTAGGGTAGTTTCTACTTCACAAGTCAGCCTGAGATTGTTTTCTGCTTCAGCTTTCATAGTCAGTTTTTAAGAAGTACCTTACTTAGATTTGCTGGGTAGTACCGCTAGTTAAAAGTATGGGTACATCTACAACACTCCACAAAATTTAACTGCTCTCTTTGATGAACTAATTTTTTTAACATTAGATACTCAATGATAACTATAATTACGTAGCTATCAACTCAGAATCGATGTCCGACGGCGCACTATCTTGGACTAGCGATCGCGTTTCGCCATTACGCTGGAGGATACCGCCAACCATTGCTAACAAGGCGTTTACTTTCCGGGTTCGCCACATATCTACAAGTTTTTCCACTTTGGTAGCAGGCATCCGTCGCATCATGGCTTCGTAGAGATAAGCAGCATGTCCAGTTTCATCTTGGGCAATACTTAGCATTCCTAACTTCAAGTTACGATCGGTTGGCTCGTTATCAGGTAATACTTTCGCCATTCGCGCAAAGTCTTTACTAGCATCTAACTCAAGAATGTATGTGCTAGCCATAAACACATCCCAGTCAATGACAGCAGGTTTAAGCTGTTCTTGAGTATAACCTTCAAAGAATGCTGCAAAAAAGGGACTACGTTGCTGTTGTGATTTGTTTGTAGATGCAGTTTGGGGTTGACGCTTAAAATCTATAACTTGTTTATTCATCTGCTGTAAGGCGTGGGCAAAGACTTTACCATGCCTAGTCTCATCTGATGCGTGTTTTGCTAGTTTTTCGGCTAGCCATGTATCGCCTTCGGCTGCGGCGCGATCGCTAAGTGCAGATAAAAATGGCACAGAACCAGATTCAGCAAAATAAAATCCCGCAAGGATGTTGGGACGGGTTTTTAAATCACGAATTTGAGCAGCAGAGTAATAGGCAAAAGCACCTGAACCAGCTAAATGCAGAATGTGAGTTAAGAAGTTCATCAGAAATTGCCACTGATAATTAGGAGGTTACAATTCTTATACTAATGTGCATTTTCTATTCGGGTGGGGCAGGGGGTTTTACCTGCTGGAATTTTCAATTGCCTGTGGCAGTATGTCAAGGGTTAACAAATATATCTCATCATTTTGCTAATATCATCCCACAGAGGTAATGCAGGTGAGTTGGGATGGAGAAATTAACTAAACCAGTGCGATTTTGGCTTTGTGCAACTATCATATTTTTGGGTTTGATAGGCTGCGATCGCTTTGTCAATACTTCTGGAGAACCAGTTGAGCGAGTGAGTGATGGCGATACTATAGTAGTTAAAGATAGCAGTGGTAAAAATTTTACCGTGCGCTTTGCTTGTGTAGATGCGCCCGAAATAGCCCATACCAACAAAGAAAAGCAGAGTAAACGCACTAGCGATCGCAATCAATTTATTTGGGGTGTGAAAGCCCAAGAACGTGTGCAACAACTGGTGCAACAAGGAGGCGATCGCGTGACTTTAAATATCACCGATAGCGATCGCTATGGACGCAAAATTGCCGAAGTCCGTTTACAAAATGGCACTTTTGTGCAGCAGATATTGTTAAAAGAAGGATTGGCAAAGGTATATCGTCCTTACTTAAACAAGTGTCCTAGTAAAGACTTAGTTCAACAAGCCGAAGCTGAAGCCAAGGAACAACGTGTTGGGGTTTGGAGTGACACTAAATTTGTTAATCCTTGGGAATATCGCAGCCTATCAAAAAAATAAAACAGGAGTCAGAATTCAGGAGTCAGAATTCAGAAGTGGTGAATACTCTATGCATAAAGTCCCCCTACTCCTCTTTCCAAGTTTGCAGTTGAAAATAAACTAATACCAGCGTCACTGCTAGTAACACCGTTGCTGCTGCTGCTGCATAACCAAAATCAAACTGACCAAAAGCCTCTTGATAAATGTAGTAAACCAGCAAATTAGTCGAATTCAGTGGCCCACCGCCAGTCATGACAAAAACTTGCTCAAAACTCCGCAATGTAAAAATCGCGGTAGTGATGACTGCAAATATCACAGTCGGGCGCAATCCAGGCAGAGTAATATACCAAAATTGTTGCCAAGCATTTGCTCCATCCAAATCTGCTGCTTCATAACGGCTCGGAGGAATTGCTTGCAAACCTGCTAAAAAAACTACCATATTGAAACCGAGTTGTTTCCAAATACTCATTAAAATAATTACTGGCATTGCCCAAAAGGTATCTCCTAGCCAAGGGATGGCTGGAATACCAAAAAAATCTAAAAGTCCGTTAACTGGCCCTGATGTTTGAAACAGCCAGCGAAATCCCAAACCGGCTGCCACAAGTGAAATAATCGAAGGTAAAAAGTATGCACTCCGCATGATGCCCCGCAAGGGAATGGAGCGGTTTAATAGCACTGCCAATCCCAACGAGATAACTAAACTGGGAATAATAGTGGCAACAGTAAAATAAAAGGTGTTACCCAGAACTTGCCAGAAGTCGGGGTTGAGTAGCAAGCGCCAATAGTTTTTTAAGCCTATCCAATAAGTACCTTTTAAGGTGAAACTACCAGCAGTAAAGCTGAGGTAAAACAAATAAGCGATCGGCCAAATGATAAAAACGCCCAGTAAAATTAGTGCTGGTGTGAGAAAAGTCCAGGCAGCTACTGTATCATTATCCAACCATGACTTAGTACTATATATTTTTTTTGACATCTATAATTTTCCTTTTAGCTGTTTATGATCCTCCGCCCTGATTCTACCCTTAGCTTGGTTTCTCCCAGCATTAGCGATGTCTACGACTGGCTACGCCTACGCTTGGGTAAACTCTTGGTTCATAATTATCTCTAGTTGCAGTATTTGTAAGTCCTATTTTTGAAAAAAAATTAGATCGTTCTGCTTCGCTACACTCAAAAAGGGTAAAGGAAAGAAGGGTAGAGGGTAAAAGAGCTAAAGTATAAAAGGCTAAAGAGTCCTCCCAACCGCGCAGACAACACGAAAACCAATAGTGTAGCCGATGCTATCGCGCCCCGCCCTAAAGCTGCTGCTGCGGGACGCGGAACGGCAGTCCTCAGGATAGGTGAACCAGGAACCGCCCCGCAGTACTTGATATTGACTAGCATTATCTATCCATGCACTTCCATCACTAGGCGCACCTTTATAGCTGTCATCCCAAGTATCTTGACACCACTCCCGGACATTCCCGTGCATATCGTATAACCCAAAGGCGTTGGCTGGAAAACTTCCTACTTCTGCTGTTTCTTGGCGATTTCTTCCTTTTAATGCAGAAGCATAAGCAAAATTCCCATTATAGTTAGCTAATTCAGTTGTAATCGTCTCGCCGAAGTGAAATGGTGTCGTTGTTCCTGCACGACAGGCGTATTCCCACTCTACTTCACTAGGTAGACGATATTCACGCCCAGTCTTTTGACTCAGCTTTTTGCAAAAGTCTACTGCATCATTCCAGGACACTTTCTCTACAGGACGTTTTGCTCCCTTGAAGCTGGACGGATTGCTACCCATTATTTGCTGGTACTGTTCCTGAGTCACTTCAAACTTGCCTATAAAAAAAGCAGGTACATTGACAGCGTGCCGTGGTTCTTCATATTTGGTTCGACCATTTTCACCGGGTGGCGAACCCATATTAAAAGAGCCTCCAGGAATCTCAACCATATCTAAAGTTATGCCATTACCTAAGTCCTCCTTAAAGAACTTAGCTTGCTTGTTAGCATCTCGTTTAATTACCTGTCCCTTTTCATCTACCGTTACCGTTTCAAACTCAACTGTCCGTAAGGGCAATCCAAATGCTTCAGATGCTCTTTTATCAGCTACAGAGATAAGTGACGGTGATTGACGCTTAAGAATTTCACGACCTACCACTGCTGTCACCAAACCTACGCCTCCCAAGCCAGCCCACTTCAAAAATTTTTGTCGGGTTATTCGCTCTTGAGGCCATAAAGTGGGTTGATGACTTGCTACAACTCTAGTTTCAATTGCAGTGATCTTCTTTTGTTTAAGTCCTAGAGTCCGTTGAAGTTGCTTTAACCTCTGCCGAACATCATCACTATCAAGGGAATTTCCTGCTTTAATTATTTTAATTAATTCCTGCTCATACTGCTGTAACTTTTGGCGATATTCTGCTTTCTCTCGCTGCCGTTGTTTTTCTGCCTCCTGCTGCTTTAGTCGTACAACTTCTTCTTGTTGTTGTTTTTCTGCCTCTTGTTCTTGTCTGATTCTCTCTTGCTGTTTCCGGTCTTCTGCTTGTGAAGATGATTGAATAATAATTGCTTCAAGTTCAGATGTTTCCGCATCATTTAGTTCTAAAATTCGTTGAAAACGTTGAAGTTCTTCACGAGTAGCATCACTGAGGGGATATTCAAACTGCATCGACTCTCTAAACACCTCTTTATACTGCTGAAGCTTTTGCCGATGTTCTTCGATCGCAGCAATAATTGGATTTTCAATTGCAGTCAAATTCTTAGCAGTCAGATTTAACGCTTGATAACGTTGCATTAATTGAGAGCGTTTAAAAGCACTAAGCGGATATTCTTGCTGAATAGCTTCTGTAAATTCCTGCTCATATTGCCGCAAGTTTGCTTGATGCGTTTCAATCTCCGCATTAATCCGCCTCTCGATCGCTCCCACATCTCCATCACTCAACCCCAACGTCTGCCACGTTTGCTGCAACTGCTTCCGCGTCACCTCATCTGGATAATGCTGTCGCTGCGTCGCCTTCACAAACGCCTGCTCGTACTGCTGGAGTTTTTGATGATAGCTTTCAATCTGTGTTGTGATTTGTGCTTGAATTGGTGCAACATCTACATCTGTCAGTCCCAAGCGCTGCTGCTGTTGGCGTAAGTCATTCCAGATTGCCTTGCTGAGAGGATATTCCTGCTGCGTGGCAGTAAAAAACAGCCGTTGGTAATCCTGGAGTTTCTGGTGATATGCCTCTACCTCAGCCGTAATCTGAGATTCAATCGCCGCAACATCACTATTTGCAAGCTCTAATTGCTGCTGGGTTTGCCGTAAGCGATCGCGGCTTGCTGCACTCAGGGGAAACTCCTGTCGCAGTGCCGTTGTAAACTCCTGCTGATATATTTCCAGGTTTTGCTGATGTGTCTTAAACCGTGCAGTTACTTGTGCCTCAATCGGCATCGTGTCCTCATTCCGCAGCCCCAAAGTTTGCTGGAGAATTTGCAGATCGTGGCGATCGCTATCTGTAATTGTCTCGTCTCGCTCTAGTAGTTCAGTAAACGTCTGTTGATACTGCTGGAGTTTGTCGCGGAACTCATTGCGGTACGGTTCCAACACCTCATCTTCGATCGCCTTCGCCTCAGTTGTCTCCAATCCCAAGCGAGTCCTCTGATAATCTAATGTGCGACGACCAACAAGAGAAATTTCGCCTCGATGAATAAATCGCGCAACCTCTTTACGGTATCGATGTCTGGGATCACCCGGAGCTACCTTTGATAGTCGAATTTTAAAGCCTTCTCGAATTGCATAGATTTCCGGCTTCATTGCCGGCTGAAGTTCTCGCACCTTCTGACTCGCGTACTCATGGAGTTCATCGATAGAGATAAACTCATCGCGATCGCGATCGGCTTCTCCCGACTTAATACCTTCAACCAAAAAACGAGTGTAAATCGATAAATCTTGCCCCTCTTGCTCAAAGGAATATTGAGTTGAAGTAGAAGAAGTCAATACTGCTCGTCCTTCACCGCCCAACTGCTCCCGGATGTCAATCATGCCGTCATCTTTGGCAGACATTCCCTCAGCAAACGCGCCACTAAAGCAGCTATCTAGGATCACAACCTGCCGCCGGGAGCGGCTTTCGCTCATGCGATCGTGAATAAAATTGGCAGATACCGACGTTGAGCGAATCAATTCGCCCTGCGGTGTCTTACTGGTGTTGCGAGTTGCCAGATACAGCCTACCGCGATCGTCTTTGATGCCGTGTCCCGAAAAATACAGCAACAGCAAATCATCTTTGTGCCGTCCAGAGAATAGCGTTTCGATCGCAATTTCTACAACTTGTCGTTCAGGATTTTTTAGCAGGGTAATATCTGACGCAGCAAATCCGCCCATCTCTGGATGCAGCAGCACCTCACAAACTGCTTCCACATCTCTAACTGCACTGGGCAACGGGTTTAGCCCTGGCTCATACTCACTGACCCCAACCAGTAACGCTACCTTCGCCATTTAATTTACCTATGCTGCGATCGAATCCTATGCGGCTTTAATCTCTGTGTTGTTTCGCTCATACCAAGTTTTAGAATATCACCTATATCAATTAGACTAGTTATGAGCTAAATTTTTTAGAGCAAAATTTAATCAAGCGTAGGCGTAGCCCATCGTAGACATTGCAACATGGAAAGAGACACTGCTAAATAAAAGTATAAATCTTACTTATTTATGTAAGAAAAATCCAGGCAGCTACTGTATCAGTATCCAACCACGGCTTAGTAGAGCATTTCATTAATTAATAGCAAAGTAAATTTGGCAACAGCCTGCAATATTAATGCATCGGCTGACAATGCCAATACATCGGGTAACAATGCCAATGCATCGGGTAACAATGCCAATACATCGGTTGACAATGCCAATGCATCGGGTAACAATGCCAATGCATTGGGTAACAATATTAATGCGTCCCCTTGCATTAAACAAGCTACGCTTTTACACAAAAGTGTACGTATTATATATTTTTGGCATCTATCATTTTCCCTCTTAGCTGTTATGACCCTCCGCCCTGATTCTACCCTGAGCTTGATTTCTCCCAGTATTAGCGATGTTCGCCAACAAGTCGCCCCTTTAAAACTAGGAATTATGGCTTCTGGGAATGGCAGCAATTTTGATGTAGTTGCTCAAGCTATCCAAGATGGACAGCTAAATGCTCAAATTCAAGTTTTAATTTACAATAACCCCTCGGCAAAAGCAGCCGTCAGAGCAGCCAATAGAGGCGTAGAAGCTGTTTTATTAAATCACCGCAACTATAAAATCCGAGAAGAGTTGGATGAGAAAATTGTGCAGACATTGCGCCACTACGATGTGGAATGGGTGATTTTGGCGGGTTGGATGCGATTGTTAACGTCAGTTTTCATTGATGCCTTTCCTGACAAAATTATTAATATCCATCCTAGTTTGTTACCTAGTTTCAAGGGAATCCATGCTGTAGAACAAGCCTTGGCATCTGGGGTAAAAATCACTGGTTGTACGGCGCATATCGCTTGTTTAGAAATGGACAGTGGCCCAATATTAATGCAAGCCGCAGTGCCAGTTTTGCCGGATGATACAGCAGAAACACTCCACGCCAGGATTCAAATTCAGGAACATCGAATTTTGCCGCTAGCGATCGCTCTTGCAGCTTCTTCGTCAAAGTCATTTTTTTAACGAACCGCAGAGGCACAGAGGACACAGAGAAAAGAAAGAGAAGGAAAACTAATTGCTTAACTGAACTGTAGTGGTCTATAAATCAATACAGTTCAGATAAGAGCAAAACACTTGTAGAGACGGCGATTTATCGCGTCTCAAAACCCCAAAATTTTTGCCAGTAGCCCTTAAATGAATCGTATTGGTCTATAAGTTTTCGTAGCGTGCATTAACCCCTAGTTATTCACAGGATTTATGATTCATTATCAAACCACCAAGGGTCATTAGTCGCGTTAGTTTTAATTAAAATAGCTTTTTTTCGCATGAACCGTTTGAGCGCTGCTGCACCCATGCGCGATCCTCCCATCCCGGAGAATTTAAAAGCGTTTTTCTCTCCCTCGTGCATGATGGCTGTGAGTGCAGCATCGTTGATACTAATAGCACCTGCATCTATCTGCTGGGCAATTTCTAAGGCTTCAGCTTCCGAGGCAAAAACAGCAGCACTTAACCCATAAATTGAATCATTTGCTAAAGACACCGCTTCTTCAACTGTGGAAAAAGGCATTATTGGCATAATGGGGCCAAAAGTCTCTTCGGTCATCACTTTCATGGAATGATTAACCTGGGTAAGCACTGTTGGACGACACCACCAACCCCCACCTAAGTCTTCAATTACACCGCCGCAGTGAATGACTGCTCCCTTTTCTACTGCATCTAGGAGATGATCGCTAATAATTGCGGCTTGTCTTTCGGCAATGATGGGGCCAATTTCTCCACTTTCAACAGTGGGGTAGGCTAGCCCAAGGCGATGTGCTTTGGCTACTAATTGATGGTAAAACTTTTCAAATATGGATTCAGCAACATAAATCCGCTCAATTGATAAGCACGACTGTCCAGTGTTGACGACGGAACCCCACAAGATTGCTGAGGTTGCTAATTCTAAATTGGCTGATTCCAAAACGATCGCAGGATCTTTTCCCCCTAATTCCAAAAAAGCTGGAATAAATCGTTTCGCAGCCGCTTCTGCCACTTTTCGCCCTGTTGCAACACTACCTGTAAAGCATACTAAGTCTACATTGTCAATCAAAATAGATCCGGTTGCGCCTGCTCCTTCAATAAAAGCTAAGACATCGCGCAATTTAGGGACGGCATTGAGTGCTGTTGTCAGTGGTGCAACGAAGCGGGGAGCGATTTCACTGGGTTTGACAATGACGGCACAACCCGCCAACAACGCCGGAATGGTATCAATAGTTGAGAGCAACAGAGGAAAATTCCACGGGCTAATGATCCCCACTAGGGGGTAAGGAACGGATGTTTGTTGCAAGGCGATAAATGGAATTGCTGTGTTTTTTGCAGAGTCTTGCAGCAATTCTGGTGCTAACCTACACCAGCGATCAATGCTAGAGAGGAAAGAGTCTATTTCTAATACTGACGTTGATAATCTTCCCGTATCATTTACCAAAGCTTCCGTTAAGCGATCGCGCTCTGATACTATCGCTGCCTTCCACTGCTGTAAAGCTTCAATTCTCCCCTCTAAACCCAGCTTTTGCCAGCTAACTTGTGCCCGCCGCGATCGCTTGCATTGCTGTGCTAGCAACCTTGGGGGTGGCGGGATAATTACGTAATCAAATTTGCCATTTCGGGGATTGCGAACTTCTATTGGTTTTGTCATTTGTCATTGGTCATTGGTCATTGGTCATTTGTCATTGGGCATTAATCAATAATTCTTCTTCCCCTACTCTCTCATCTCCTTCATCTCCCCCATTCCCCATTCCCCATTCCCCAATTCAAATTATCCCCAGTTGGGCTAACCGATCAATTGTGGCTTGCTGGGTTTGTAAAAAATGTTTGCGGTCTATTTCTCCCTCCAGCATAGTATTAGCTGGGTAAAAGTGTGATTGGTGATAACTTTCGGCGTATAGTTCAAAGCGTTGGCGAGCAAGTAAATTATGTAACCCCGGTCGGCGGCGATCGCGGCGTAATACTGCTAAATCAATCTCGGCAAATGCTGCCATGCTCTCGCCTGCACCTGTCTCGGCTAAAACGATTCCGCGATGATCGATGATTTTAGAACCACCATCAGCCGAAGCTATGGGGATGGCAATATTAGCGATACCTGCGGTATTGGCTGAAACCACGTAAGCCATATTTTCGACGGCGCGAGTGATTTTTGCCGCGTCTTTGGGAGTGAGGTTTTTGTTGTATACTTCCGAAGTGGAATGGACAAAAATCTCTGCTCCTCGCATCGCCAGACATCTTGCCACTTCTGGATATAAAATTTCTTCTGATGCTAAAGCTGCTAAATTACCGATCGCAGTTTTGGCTACAGGGAAAACCCCCTCTAAACCATAACAGTCAAGATATTTATCCCAAACATCATGGGGAGTGGGAGCAAATAAGGAATTTAGCCGCCGATATCGCAAGACGATTGAGCCGGAGGGGTCAAGAATAAAGCAGGTTTGGAAGTACAATCCAGGAAAGTTGGGATCAACTTCGTAGGCATTACCAGCTAAAAATATTTTATGCTTTTGGGCAATTTTACCCAGCGCCTCATACTCAGCACCAGCCATTTCTATACAGGCTTTTTCTGCCCATCCTCCGAGATTATCTCCCATCGGGAAACCTGTGAGGAAATATTCTGGCAGTACAATTAAACGACAATCAAAGCCAATGAAAGCGATACTGGCAGCAATTTGTTGAGCTAGGCGGTTGATAGTGTTTTGCATGAGCGATCGCGCTTCGTGGCGATCGCTTGCTTGATTGACTGCATGACAGGTAACTTGGAGTGCTAAGGCACGGAATGATTCTGGATTAGTTGTCGTCATTGGTTATTAGTCATTGGTTATTGGTCATTGGTCATTAGTCATTGGTCATTAGCAAAGGACAAATGACAACTGACAAATGACCAATTTAGCGATCGCCACCCCAGAGCGATCGTACAAGTTTATCCGTCATTTCTGCCCCAAATAGCCGTACAGCAATTTGGTTGTCTGGGTCGCGTTCTGCAACAGTACGGCGCACAAATAAGTCACGCTCAGATAAAGCAGCCCGTTCTGATTCTGCTACTGGTTCAGCTTCATCTACCCAACCTAGCCAACGATCTATCATCTCATGCGCTACCGTGTGGACACGATCAAGTGTCTCTTCTGTGACTGGACTGGTGTAACACAAACTAGTATGAGATTGTACCTGACGGATATACAGCGTTTTGCTAATATACTGCTGAAAACGTGAATCTTTCAGAAACACCAAATATGTCTGGTTCACAGGTTCGTAGTAACGATCCAAATAGTCGAGATCAGTGAATAGATCGGTGCGAGGGACGTAATCTATAAAAAAGAACAGTTCTGGAACCGTGGCAAAGACAATAGCCAAATGAGGAACACGAATCTGCGAGTTGAGCCAAACAGTTAGGTGCATATTGCAAAAGCCAGATTTAGGTTCGCGCAACCATGAATGCACAAGCCAATCAATTTCTGGGCCAGAGAAGGTATTGAGCGAGCCGTGCGCTTCTCCAATCAAAGCAGAGTACTTTTGAAGGTTCTCAGTAGACGGATCTGAATGTAATTCAAAACGAGCGTCTATTTTCTCACGGAGTTCATTTGTCCAACCCCACAACTGCTCAAATAAGGCTGTATTGTCTACATTAATTTGCTGCTCAAGCACTATTTGTACCCTTTTAGATCAGAATGCAAACAAACATAATATAAAAGCAAAAAACCAGCATCTAGCTTCTGCCAGAATTCTTTCACTGACCCAGAACAACTGTAAATGGCGTGGAATTATTGTTTGCTTCTCCTGTCTTTGGATAAACTTAATTTAAATCAAGAACTTCGGGTAGAAGAGAGAATGTCAAATTTCCGCGATCGCACAGAGTCAAACACCGATAAAGTTTTACTCATCGGAGTTACTGGCGGCACAGGTGGAAATGTCGTCAAGGGATTTCTCGAACAGGGAGTTACTAACCTGCGAGTCATCACTAGAGAAATTGACCTTAATCGTCCAACTCTTGCAAAGCTCAACAATGCCGGAGTTGAACTGGTAAAAGCCAACCTCGACGATGAAACTTCTCTCTTAGCAGCCTTTACAGGCATTTCGGCTGTTTACTGCCACGCCACTTCTGCGGACTCTACTAAAATTGACCCGCTAGAGGTGGAGAGAGCCAGGCGAGTTGCAAAAGCTGCCAAACAAGCTGAAATTAAGCACTTTGTCTACAATTCCGCAGGTGGGGCGGATAGAAATTCCGGAATCCCTCGCATTGAGCAAAAGTATCAAGTAGAGAAAATTCTCAAAGAAGCGGGCTTACCGACTACTATGTTGCGAGCCTGCTTGTTTATGGAGGAGTTTTGGAAGAAGTACACGCGACCTTCTATTCTCAAAGGTAGTTTCCCATTTTCCATTCAGCCAGACAAACCCCTTCATCTAATTACAACTAAGGATATGGGCCGCGTTGCTGCCTATGTAATCAAACATCCTACCAAGTATATTGGTCAAGAAATTGAGCTAGCTGGTGATGTGTTGACTCCAAAGCAAATGGCAGAGGCATTCTCTCAAGCGCAGGGGATAAAAGTTGTCCATAAAGAGACACCTGCTTGGATTTTCTTACTCCTGCTGCAAAAAGAACTGTTCGATTTGATTCAGTGGTATCGCAAAAAAGGTTATCAAGCCGATGTCCAGCGTTTACGAGAAGAAGAGTTTCCTGGACTTCTGACCACATTTAGGGAATTTTTGGCAGAAACTCACTGGTCAAATGCGGAACTCACCTATGAGAGTCTGCGATCGCATTAGACATAGGAGTGAAAATGAATGTAGAGACGTAGCACTGCTACGTCTCTACAAGGATTTTGGATAACGCATATTTAATTTCTGGAGATGTCTATTAGTACACTGTGGCAAAAGTTAACAGGTAACTTGCAGTACCAAGACCCGATTATCTGCCCTGCTATGTACAAATTTTCTTAACGATTGCACCTCCCCAGAGCGATCGCACAAGTTTATCTGCCAACTCAGAACCAAACATCTGTGCGACAAATTTATTGCCTGGATCGCGTTCAGCACTGGTACGCCTTACCAACAAATCACGGGCTGCCAAAGCGTTGCGTGCATCTTCTGGTAAGGGTTCAGCTGTATCTACCCAAGTCAGCCAGCGATCGAGGGTTTCGTGTGCAAGTGTGCGAGTTAATTCGAGGGTTCCCAAGGTGGGTGCGCCTGAGTAGCACAATTTAACAGGCGATTGAAATAATCGAAGATACAGACTTTTGCTGGTAAATACCTTGAGGCGCGAATCTTCCTGTAACTTTAAGAATGTTTGATTAACTGGCTCATAGTAGCGATCGAGATATGCCAAATCGGTTAAAAGCTCAGTTCGGGCAATGTAATCTATATAAAATAATATATTTCCATTTGGAAGTGTGCCAAACTCAAAAGCCAAATGAGGAACCTGGATATGCGACTTCAACCAAGTGGTGAGACGCATAGTGCTAAAGTTTGATTTTTCCGGGTTTCCCAACCACGAATGCACTAGCCAGTCAATTTCTTCCCCAGAAAAAGCAGTCAGTGAACCCTTCATATTGCCATCGAGACTGCTGTATTGCTGTAAATCTTCTACAGAAGGGTCTGGATGTAACTGGAAACGAGCCTCTAGTTTTTGGTGGAGTTCTTTTGTAATTCCCCACAACTTTTCAAATACAGCCTTATTGTCTAGATCGCTTGGTTGCTGAGTCATAGTTTGAGTTTGCGGTTTTTCTATAAACTTTATATTTAGTTTGACACTTTTTGGCATCTAGCTAGTTGCCCATACCAAGTAACATATTTTATCGAATTCAGGACTGTGATAAAAAGCCCATCAACTAAAGCATGATAAAGCTATTGCAGCAATCTGTATCAACCGATGATTCTTTATTTAGCTCTTAATTTAGATGAATATTTTCAAATAGCATATATATAAATTCGGTTTGATATTCTGAAAATATACGTAGGGTGTATTAACGATAGTGTAGAACACCCAAACCTCGATAATGATGCGTTACAAACTCCCTTCAAACACACTCTAAAATACCTAATCATGTTCAAAAATCCAATAGTAATTATAATAATTAAATATTTTTTTAAAAGCCAAGTTATTAGGATTTAGTTTACATAATTAGCTAGAAAATGATTTTGAAATTTGCTTAATACATTATTCTAATAGTTTATTAATGTTGCTTGAAAAAGTTTTTCACACTATTTATTCAGTATTAATACTGAAAAAAAGGCTTATGGGAAGTGTTAATTTTAGTTAATACACAATTATAATCTCTCTAAAAAAACAATATAAAAATGCGCCTGCCTTACAAACTGAGATTTGTTTCTTCTCAACTAGTAACTGTAACAGTACTGCTGACATTACTCTTGTTTATTCCTCAAATTTGGCTTAACTGGCAAGTATACTATAACTTCAATAGTATTATTAAACATGAATTTAAACTACAAACGCTGAGTGATGAAATTACTTATCTTGATGAAGTATTAACGATGTCAGCTCGGATGAATGCTGCTACAGGAAACTCTATCTGGGAAAAACGATATCGCCAATTTGAGCCTAAACTCGATATTGCTATTAAAGAATCTATCAAACTGGCTCCTAAAGCATATCAAAATGAGGATGCCCAAAAAATTGATGTTGCTAATCAACTTTTGGTCACAATGGAATATAAATCTTTTGAGTTAGTTAACAAAAATCAAAAAGAGACAGCACAACTACTACTTTCTAGCCGAGAATATGAAACTCAGAAACACATTTATGCTGATGGTGTTGCCAAAAGAAATAGTAATATATTAGTTCAGTTACAGCAGAAGGTTGATGAATATTATAAAAGAATATTTTGGGCAGTTTTAGAATCTGTTATAAGTTTAGCACTACTGATTCCAGCATGGCTTTTAGTATTGAATTTATTGCAGCAATACTTAAAAGATAAAAAAATTGCTCAAGCCGCCTTAGAAGAAACAAATTGTAGATTGGAAATGCAAGTGGTGGAGAGAACGGCAAAATTAGAACACAAAAATATTCAACTAGAACAGACACTACAAGAATTACAATATACTCAAGTACAACTTGTTCAAACCGAAAAAATGTCCTCATTAGGTCAGTTAGTTGCTGGTGTTGCTCATGAAATCAATAATCCAGTTAATTTCATTTATGGAAATCTAATACATATTAGAAAATATAGTCAGCAATTACTAACTTTAGTTAACCTGTATCAGCAAGAAAATTGTAATTATAATCCAGAAATAACTAGTTTTATTAATAAGATAGATTTAGAGTTTATTCTTGATGATTTGCCAAAAATATTATCCTCAATGGAAATTGGTACTGAGCGCATTTGTGAGATTGTGCTAACTTTGCGGAACTTCTCGCGTCTTGATGAAGCAGAAATGAAACCTGTTGATATTCATGAAGGAATTAATAGCACGCTAGTAATTTTAGAGCATCGCCTTAAAGAAAATCATAAGCAGCAAGAAATTGCAATAATTAAAAATTATGGTGATTTGCCTCTTGTTGAATGTTATGCAGGAGGATTAAATCAGGTATTTATGAATATCTTAAGTAATGCTATTGACGCTTTACATGAACAGCAAGAGGACTATTTAAAAAAAGATGTTACAAAACATCTGAATTCTATTATTATCCATACTAAAGTTAAAGATGAAGATTTTGTAATTATTAGTATTAAAGACAATGGGATAGGAATATCAGAGAAAGTTAAGACTAGATTGTTTGACCCTTTTTTTACTACTAAACCTGTAGGTAAAGGTACTGGCTTAGGATTATCCATCAGTTACCAAATTATAGTAGAGAAGCATAAGGGAAAAATCAACTGCATTTCTGCACCTGGGAAGGGTACAGAATTTGTAATTGAGATTCCCATCAAGCAGATGCAATGAAGAAGGGGAAAGGGGAAAGGGGAAAGAGAACCAGTAACTTAAAAGCAGGGGTTTCAAATATGGGCACTGCTAAGTTATCGCACTACGTGTCTTAAAAATATTCGGTTCTTCCGGTGCTTTTATGGTGGTTACTAAATTTTAGTAAATTTTATTAACTACATTTTAATGATATTTATCCTTAAAACATAGACTGTGTAAGCATTGTAGCAGTTTCACGTATACTGAAATAATCCAAATAGCATGATTTATACTATAACACAGTAAAAATTAAGGCTTTCACGCAGTGTGCCGTAGGTATCGCTATGAAATTTACTGTAGAGCAAATCCTGAATCTGCCCGATATGAAAGTATTAGATTTTCAAGAAATTGAAGGGGAAGAAATAATTATAACGATAGAAAAAAGCGTTAACTATTCGACTTGCCCATCTTGTGGGCAAAATACTCAGAGTATACATCAAAATCATTGGCGGATGATTCATGATTTATCTTGGAGTAAAAAGCCAGTACTCTTAAAAATAAATCGTCGCCAGTTCAAATGTCATAAATGTAAAAAAGTCTTTAGTGAGAAATTGGATTTTGTAGATAAAAGTAAAGGATATACAAAAAGATTAGCAACAGACATAGTACAACAAGTATTAAATAGTAATATTCATAGCAAAAGTGTTGAATGTTAAGAGAAATCCGATAAAAACAGCCCAAAATATGTTAAATTTTGGGCGGAAGATTAAAGTATATCTATTTGATAGTGATTATAAATTCATTTCCCAAGATTGTCAAAGATATCTTGAGAGGACTGCCAAAAAACGATTATCCAGTATTGAACAGTCGTCTGTTCTTTGAGTGCTGGCTCTCTTATGCTATGGATAACAGCTTAACAAGTATGCGAGATTTGTTTAAGAGATTAAACAACACAGGATTTGAAGTAGATATTTCTACTTTTTCTAAAGCAAACTTACATCGAAGCCAAAAACCTTTTCAAGAAATTTACCAAAAATTGAATGAATTAGTACAGAAGAAAGTTCAAAAAAAGTTGCATGATAAATATGCAATTTGTCCAATAGATTCAACAATTATTACTCTCACAAGTAAATTGTTATGGGTATTAGGACATCATCAAGTAAAACTTTTCAGTTCTCTAAATTTAGCTACTGGAAGTCCATCAAATAACTTCATAAATTTTGGACATGATCATGACTATAAATTTGGTTCTAAAATGATGTCTAGTTTACCAATAAATGCTGTTGGGGTGATGGATAGGGGTTTTGCTGGATTAAAATTTATCCAAGAATTAGTACAAGAAAACAAATATTTTGTTTTACGGATAAAAAACAATTGGAAACTAGAATTTGATGGCTCAAATGGGTTGGTTAAAGTTGGTGCATCTGGTGATGCTCAAGCCTATAGAGTAATTAACTTTTGTGATTTAGAAGCGAAAACCGAGTTTCGCTTAGTTACTAATTTACCTTCTCATGGAGAGGCTGCCGTTAGTGATGATGAAATTAGGGATATTTATCGATTACGTTGGGGAGTTGAATTGTTATGGAAGTTTTTAAAGATGCACTTAAAACTTGATAAATTAATTACTAAGAACGTCAATGGTATCACTATACAAATTTACGTTAGTTTAATAGCTTATCTACTTTTGCAGATATTATCTATCCCACAACAATGGGGACATACGCTATTAGATAAATTTCGCTATTTACAATCTTGTATGTGTCAGAAAATCAGTTATGTTCATTGGTTTGAGGAGATGATGTCATGTTGACTATTTTAGGCTTTTTAGAGTTAGTGTAACTAGATATGTAAAGTTTTGTATTAGGATTCAACATTTCTGTATTCATAGTGTTGCCGAAAGGAATGGATTGAGTGATGAAGAAGTAGAATCAATGTTAAAAAAGCAAGCTTCACAAATATTAAATATTAATCTAAGCCAGGTAAAAAAGTTAGGTATAGATGAAATAGCTTTAGTTAAAGGTCAAGGAAACTACTTAGCAGTATTAGTGGATTTAGATACTCATAAGCCAATTGAAATAGTGCAATCACGACGAATAGAAGATATCCGTGAAGTAATTGCTGGCTGGGGATTTGAAGTACTTAATCATGCTTGTTGAAGTGAGTATTGATCTCTGGTCGCCTTATAAAAGCTTAGTAGAAGATTTAATGCCAAATGCTAACATAACTGCTGACAGGTTTCATGTGATGAAACAAGTAAATGATGAATTAGATCGGATGCGTAAAACTGAGAAGAAAGCAGCAATGTCGTTAGAAGATAAATCCGAAAAATCTCGCCAACTAGAGGCATTAAGTAGCTAGGCACAATTAAATATAAGACGCTCAAGGGCATATTCCCCCTTTACGCTTCTAGCTTCCATGCCATCAATAATTGCCATAGCCAAATCGTAGTTATTGTCAAACATTTGTCCAGCAATTTCATGAGTTTTTAGTTGATGCCACTCTTCCTCTATCCGATTCATTTCGGAACAATAAGGTGGTAAAAAGAAAACGAATAATCCTTTTTCCTGCCACTCAAGCCATTTTTGTTTTGCTTTCTTACTGGTATGTAAGGAACCATTATCGTGAACAATAACACTGATGCGACCAGTTTCAACTAAAGTGTTTTGTGCCTTAGCTGCAACCCAATCCATAACCTCGATGTAGCGTTTTGTTTTGAACCCACCTTGAACCAAGGCATATTCAAAACTGACTTGGGGTTGCCATAAACCCAAAATACTAATGCGACCACCACGGCTACCAACTTGTGCCATTTGTTTTTGGCTACCGATACGACTGTAACTATAGCTAACGGGACTCCAACGACAACACCCAGACTCATCAAGATACTTAAGCTCGACATAACCCTCTACTGCCGCTTGCTTTAAGGTATCTAGGTCTGCTTGCTTAATTCGTCGTTTTTCTGGGTCTTGTTTTCTCTTATGAGTATGGCGGGTGCGTTTCCATTTCCACTTTTTTTTGAGCAAACGTCGCAAACGAGACGGACTCAATTGCACATTTCTATCTTGAGCCAATTTTTCTGATAACTGCAAACTGTTATAAGTACGGGGCTCTACCTCTAAGCAATCCTCTAAATATGCTAAGTCTGCCTCAAGCCATTTGCACTTTGCTCCTCGCCCGGAAGTTTCCCACAGTCCTCCCAAACCCTTATTTTCCCAACGCCTCAGTGTTGCTCGTACCGTATGTTCGTGACACTCAAAAATTTTAGCTATCGCTGGTACATTCCATCCTTGGGCATTTAATCGAATTATGTGGGCACGCTCTCGTGTCCGTTGAGGAACTGTTGTCGCTGACCGTAACTCCAAAAGCGTCAAATCTTCTAAATCTGTTAATCTAACTCGCAATGGAGCAGACATCTCGTAGAACCTATTTTTTAGACCTTCTCTATCTTATATTTAATTGTAACCACCTACTTAACTAAAAGCAAATATAGTTTAATTAAAAATGAAGATTCTTTAAACGAAAAGCAAAAATCAAAATTAAACTCCGTGTTAGAGGTGTCGCCGACTCTGGCTAAAATGCACGCACTTAAAGAACAATTCCGCCAGATATTTGAAACCACTAAATCTTGGGGAGATAGCATAACACAATTATTAGATTGGATGTATGATGCACGTTCATACTTTCCGAAAAGTCTAGGGACAATGGTGAGATGGTTTGGGGAAATAGTCGGTTATTTTGATGGCAGAACTACCAGTGGTACTGTAGAAGGAATTAATAATAAACTCAAGTTAATTAAAAGACTTGGGTATGGCTTTCGGAATTTTAGCAATTTTCGATTACGCAGTTTATTAAACTGGCACTTTTCTATTAATTCTCCATAAAAGTAACGGATGAACCAAATATTCTTTTTTATTCGGGCTATTTAAAAATAGGGGATTTCTTTATACGTTGTGGGAAAAGGTTAAAGGGTAAAGGTTTTTTATTACCCCTTACCCTTTTTGGTAAGTAAATATAAACTCATTTGGGATCTTCTAGATTTTTAGGGCTAACCCAAGCGTATTAATTTATAGTCATATCTTTGACATAATCTTGCAATGGTTTTGTCAATACACTCTGCAATAATTCACTCATCAAACCGTTTAACGGAACTAGGCAGGTAATTCCTGCCTTTTTTAATCAATGCCTTCTAGCAAGGTAAGGTATTAAGCTGTTACGCAAATAAGATTGCACATCAACTGGTGAGGTTGTCCTTTATCCTTGGTAAACACTTTTGACTAATGACTAATGACGGTCTACACGGAAAATATTGCAATATGTAGGCGCGTTAGCTTACTCTTTAATTATGGGCTATTTCCCTTTACCTGAGAATTACTGATAGAAAATCCTCGACGAGTAGGTTTAATATTAGCTAATTCCACCTTAAAACTTACCTTATCAGTCATTTCACCACTTCTCGCTTCCAAATCCCACTTTCCAGGGCGCAAATTCCAAAATAAAGAATTAGCTGAATTTGTATCTAATTTTTCCCCATTTAGCCACCATTCAACAGACGCAGATTTATTTCCCGCTAGCTTAAATTCGAGTTTTTGCTTCGTTTCTTCACCTGGATAGACTAAAAATAAATCGCCATGATGCGGGGACAAAATTCTCAAATTGGTAGAAACAAGACTCGATTGCTGTTGTTTTGCCAACCACTCGTTATACTCTGGTGGTAAGTTAAATTGCTTGTCACTTTCGTAGGCAATTTTATCTTCTGGATAGAAATATTCTTGCACCACTGAAGTACAATCTGGTGTTGGTCGTAATCCCGAAATTGCACAAATAGGTAATTGCACTAAACCTTCTGGAGGCGGAAAAGCTGCTGGTTCTTGATGTTCGTGCAGGTGTAGCATAATCCGATTCCACAAAGGTGCAGCGCCTGTCACACCTGAAACTTGTCGCATCGGTTCCCCGTTGAAATTGCCTACCCAAGTAGCGACGGTGTAATCAGTAGTGAAGCCAACTGTCCAAGTATCACGAAAATTGGAAGAAGTGCCAGTTTTAACGGCAACAGGAAAGGGTAAATTTAAGACAGAGTTTACACCAAATGCTGTTGCACGAGCATGATTATCACTGAGGATATTAGTGATTAATTGCCATATTGTCGTTGAATTTTGGATATTACATCGCATATTTGGTGCGCTTTCAGCGCAACTTGAATTTTGGCTTGGAGAATCAGAAAATTTGCTTACTAGAGGGATAGACTCTCCAAGTCGTGCCATAGTAACGTAAGCTCTAGCTAATTCCCATAAACTGACTTCGCCACTACCGAGAGTCAAACCTAAACCGTAATGTTCTGGGGTTTGATTGAGGTTTTCAAACCCCAGTTGATGCAATCGTTCTAAAAAAGTCTGCACACCTACTTTTTCTAACACCCTCACTGCGGGTACATTTAACGAATTTGCTAAAGCGATTCGCACCCGCACAGGGCCAAGAAAGCGTTCGGTGTAATCGGTTGGGCTATAAAGTCTCGCGCCGGGAATTGCATAACGGGCGGGGACATCTGCCAAAATAGTATTTGGGCGAATTAAACCTTTTTCTAAAGCTAATTCATACACAAAAGGCTTGAGGGTAGAACCAGGTTGACGTAGCGCTTGCACTCCATCATTGCGTCCTAGTTTTGCTTGATTAAAGTAATCAGGCGAACCGACATAAGTCAAAACTTCACCAGTGTGGTTGTCAATCACCAACGCAGCTGCATCATGAACATTATTAGCGGCTAGGGAAGAAATTACCTGTTGCACCTGTGCTTCGATAAACTGCTGTAAAGGGCGATTTATAGTTGTGCGAATAACGGATTTATCCCCCCTAACCCCCCTTATTAAGGGGGGGATTAAGCCCTGCTTTTCAAGGGGGGTTGGGGAGATTTGATTGGCTAACCAAAATAAAAAGTGTGGTGCGGCGATAATTCCCCGTGGGCGAGATTGAAATACAACTTTTTCGGTGTGTGTTCGGGCTGCGTTCGCACTACTAATATATTTTTCCTCTACCATACGATTAAGGACGTATTTTTGTCGCTGCTTCAACCGTTCCCAATGTTCATAAGGGTTAAAGTATGTGGGATTATTGGGGATAGCGGCCAACAAACTGGCTTGAGCAAGATTTAACTCACTCGCTGGGATAGAAAAATAAGTCTGTGCGGCTGCTTCTACACCATATATATTCCCGCCCATTGGTAGCCGATTAATATATGCAGAGAGAATTTCATCTTTATTCATCCCTGCTGTTAACCGCCAAGATAGCCAAATCTCTTGCAGTTTACCAGAAAAGCTGCGGGGGACGGGATCTAACATCCGCGACAGTTGCATAGTAATAGTGGAAGCGCCGGAAACAATTCGTTTCGCGTGGATGGCTTCTTTGCTGGCGCGGATAACAGCTTTCATATCCAACGCGCCGTGATGGTAAAAGCTGCCATCCTCGGCGGCTAAAATAGCATGGATAAACTGGGGCGAAACTTGATTTAGTGCGACTACTGATGTATGTTCTTGGTCACGGGTGAGCAATGTTCCTAATGGTAAACCATTGCGATCGCTAAATTGCATTGCCAGTTGATTTTGGGCAATATCTGCGGCTCGAACGGGCGCAAAATAGGGTAATAAGCGTATAACCAGGCAGATTACCAGCACAGCTAGGATAAATTTGCTACTTTGCTTAATTTGGAGTAGCGATCGTAAAATTAGTTTCATCAGGGAATCCCTGTCAAGAAAACCTACCTTAATTTTGACGCAGCGATTACATCGATATCAGTAAATATGTCAAATCCTTAATAATTTATTTGAAATTACTTAGCAGATGTAAATTAATATTTGCAGAAGTTAAATACTTATTCATAGTTAAGAATTGTAGTGATTTTTAGGAACAATCATACAGGATTAGTTATCTATGTAAATAAACATAGTAAAATCCAAACTCTATGTAAAAAATAGTCATATAGCATCCTTTATTTGTCTTGGCATTGCCAACTCAAGAAGATATGCAAAGTTTTGTTAGCTATAACTTGTGAATTTTTTATTTTAAATTACTAAAAAATATGATTATCAGATTTTTACTCCGTTTGCACTATAAAATTGTCTATTTCTTCCTTAGCGTCCTTGGCGTACTTGGCGGTTCATTAAAAAAAATTAGCCATTCCTCACGCCAGAAGAGAAGGATACAGTTTCTTCTTCTCTTTACATTCATGCTAGCAATGACAGGATGTAATTTTTTTGGTATCAACTCAAGTAAAGAACAACTCCCAGCAGTATCCTCACTTACACCACCAAAATTACCAGACTGGATTGAACAAATTAGTCCTATTGGCGATGCAAAACCTCTCAACCAAATTCGCATCCGTTTTAAAGAAGCTTTAATTCCAGTTGAAAGTCTTGATAGTCCAGAACAACAGAAAATATTAGAAAAATTTGCCCTTTGGCCGCCTTTACCCGGTCAATTTCGCTTTTTAACACCGCGTATGGTAGGTTTTCAAGCTGAGAAAGCATTGCCAATAGCGACAAGATTTCAAGTCACTCTCAAAGCAGGTTTAGCTGATTTAAAAAATCATCGCTTAGATAAAGATTTACCTTGGACTTTCAATACTGAATCTATCAACCTGACTAATTTACCCGGTGTCAATCCCATTGAAAAGGCTGATATTGAACCCATTGATTTACAACCAAAGCTACAGTTTACTTCCAACGTAGAATTAAATTTAGCTTCTGTACAAGAAAAATTACAGTTAATTCCTGAAGGAAAAAATAAGGGTGTAGGCTTCAAAGTCGAATTAAATAAAGAAGAAAAACCAGTAAAAAATGAAGAAGATCCTTTAGAAAAATTTGACCCTTCAGCCCGCAATTGGATTTATAATCTTATTCCACAGCAAAATCTCGAAAAGGCAACCCCTTATCGCCTAGTCTTTTCTCCTGGAATACGTCCTGCTTATGGCAATCTCCCTACAGAGAAAGAATTTGCTAGTAAGTTAGTAACCTATTCACCTTTAGCATTTCAGAAAATTAACTTTTACGGACAGCCAGATTCAGGTGGAACATTCGGACGATTTATTAAAGGCAGTCCCCAGCTAGAATTTAATAATGTCTTATTGGCCGATTCAGCTAAAGAAAGTATTACTATTAATCCAGCACCAAAAGACATTTCGAGAATCATCCAAATAAATGATGAAGATAAAATTGTCGGCATCAATACTTATGCGCTAGAACCAGCTAAAACTTATACAATTACTATCGGCGAAAATCTCAAAGATAAGTTTGGGCAGACTTTGGGTAAACCTGTAACACTTAAATATGATACTGGAGATTTAGCCGGGGATATCTGGGTACCATCAGATTTAAATATTTTCCCCACAGATAAAAATTTACAGCTAAATATTACTACCGGAAATCTACCAGAATCTAAATATAAAGCAGCTTATCGAGTAGTTAAACCGACAGATTTGGTTTATTTTAATAATAGTAGTGATTTATTACCACAACCTTCTGATTGGCAAAGCTTTAAGGTATCAGGTAAGAAGAATCAATCAGTAGATATTGCTGTTCCTCTCCGGGAAAAAATAAGTGCAGCTACGGGAATGTTAGCTTATGGAGTTCAAGCCCGTACTAATAAATATCAGGAAAATGGAAAGGAACTGTGGCGAGAACCTACCACTTATGGCTTAGTTGAATTGACGAATTTGGGCGTATTTACTCAGTGGTTCCCTGATTCAGGCTTAATTCGCGTCAATCATCTAACAGATGGTTCGCCAGTTCAAGCGTCGGCTGTGGAAATTTATCAATCAAAATTACAAGCAAAATCTCGCCCCGAACCAGTACCTTGCGCAACTGGTAAAACTGATGAAAATGGAATTTTTAGAATTGTTCGTGAAGGATTACAGCAATGTTATTCTGGCAATGAAAGTTCTAGTAAATCACCACAATTATTAGTAATTGCCCGTGAAAACCAAGATTGGGCATTCGCTAGAACTGAAGAATATAGCGGCGTTTATGGCTATGGTATTGATGCAGGTTGGCAAGATAGTAAGCCAGAATCACGCGGGGTAATTTTTTCAGACAGACAGTTATATCAACCAGGCGAAAAAGCTTGGTTTACTGGTTTTGCTGGCTTACTGCAAAATGGCACAATCCAACAAGATAAAAATGCCGTTTACCAATTAACTTTGGTAAATCCTGATGGAGAAAAGACTAGCTTAGGTACGCAAACTACAAATGAATTTGGTACATTTTCTCTGGAATTGCCAATCAAAACTACTCAGCGCTTAGGCTACCATACAATCCAGGCTAAGGGTAAGAATGGACAAGAACTTTCTGGGGAATTTCGAGTGGCTGAGTTTAAGCCACCCAACTTTAAAGTCGAACTGAACTTAGATAAAGAATTTGCTTATATTGACGATAAAGTTGATATTAATGCAACAAGCAATTATTTATTTGGTGCGCCTGTAGAAGGTGGAGAAGCAAAATACTTTATTACTCGTCAACAAGCTAATTTTATTCCCAAAGGTTGGGACGAATTTACTTTTGGTCGGCAGTGGTTATGGCCAGAAGAATCTCCTAGTGTCTCTAGTGATGTGTTGCAAAATAATACCCAACTAGATGCTAATGGTAAAAGTAGTCAAACGGTAAGTGTGGCTAATGATTTACCATATCCCATGACTTACCAAGTAGATGTACAAGTTGCAGATGTTTCTAATCTGTCTGTAGCGAATTCCAAAACTTTTACAGCCTTACCAAGTAATCGTCTCATTGGGTTAAAAAGTAATTTCATTACTAATGCTGGTAAAGCTTTTCCTATTGATGTGATTGTTACCGACCCTACAGGAAAACCGATAACAGGTCAACGAGTGCGTCTGGAATTACAAGAGATTAAATACAGCAGTGTCACTCAATTAGTAGAAGGTAGCCGAACGTCAAAAAATCAAGTTGAATATAAAACAGTTGGACAAACAGAAATTACATCTGCTAGTAATCCCCAATCGGTAAGTTTGACAGCACCAGAATCAGGTTCATACCGGATTAGAGTGAATTTTAGCGATGCAAAATCCGAATTAAGTGCCACAGATTTACAAATTTGGGCAACTGGACAAAATCCAGTATTTTGGGGTTCGAAAGAAAAAGATGTCTTAGAACTTAAATTAGATAAACAAGAGTTTAAACCTGGTGAAACTGCTACTGTACTAATTCAATCTCCCTATCCAGATGCAGAATTGTACTTTGCGGTGATTAAAGACAAACCCCTTTATCAACAAATTACCAAAGTTCAAGGAAGCGCACCACAAATTCAGTTTCAAGTTACACCAGAAATGCTGCCAAATGCAGCCATTGAAGCTGTATTAGTAAGACAAGGTAAATCCATCAGCCAAGTAGAAATAGGAACTTTAGATAACTTGGTGAAGATTGGTTTTGCACCTTTCAAAGTTAACTTAGAAGATAAGTATTTAAAACTTCAAGTTAAGCCAGTGCAAGCATCATTAGAACCTGGTGCAGAAGAAACAGTACAACTGGAACTGAAGGATAATCAAGGAAATCCCACCAAAGGACAGTTTACAGTCATGGTGGTAAATGAAGCGGTGTTACAACTTTCTGGTTATCGTCCGCCAGATTTGGTGGATACAGTTTATGCAGAACAGACAATATCTACCCGCTTTAACGATAATCGCGCGGATGTCATATTACAACCGCAAGATGTAGCTAAACCAAAAGGTTGGGGTTATGGTGGTGGTTTCTCAACTGGTGCAGCTAATACTCGCACTCGCACCGATTTTAAAGCCTTAGCTTACTACAACGCTTCTGTACTTACTGATGCAAATGGTAATGCACAGATAACTTTTAAACTCCCGGATGATTTAACTACATGGCGGGTGATGGCTGTAGGCACCGATGGAAATCTGCGTTTCGGGAATGGGGACGCGACGTTTCTCACCACCAAGCCACTGCTAACTAATGCCATCTTGCCACAGTTTGCCCGTCCAGGCGATCGCATTCTCGCTGGTTTATCCGTCACCAACAACACCGGGAATACAGGAAATATCTCAATTAATGGCGAACTTAGCGGTACTCTGAAGTTTGCTGACAAAAACCCCACAACTACTGCTTTACAAACCAAAGCTGAATCTGCAACTCACGCTTATCGCTTTCCAATGGTGGCGGATAGCGTCGGAGTTGGTAAGGTTCGCTTTACCACTCAGCTAAATGGTACAGCCGCAGATGCTTTTGAATTACCTTTGGAAATTAAGCCAGTTGAGATTACAGAACAAGTGGTTGAAACTGGTGTCACCGAAAAACAGGTGAAAATTCCCCTGAATGTTGATAAAAATACCTTCCCTGATGCGGGAGGTTTAGATATTCAGTTGGCGAGTACTTTAATACCGGAGATTCAAGCACCAGCAAAGCAGGTTTTAAAGGATAATGATTTGCCGTTTACAGAACCTGCTGCAAGTCAATTAATGATTGCGGCTAATTTGCAAACTATCGCCCAAAAATATGGCCAAACTTTCGCAGAATTTAATCCTAGCCAACAAGCTAATTTAGCAATCGAACAATTACAAAAACTCCAAATAGCCGATGGTGGTTTTGCTGCTTTCCCCGGACAAGAAAAATCTGACCCTTGGGTTTCTGCTTATGCGGGTGAATCTTTGGCTAAAGCCAGTCAGGTGTTTCCTAATTTAGTCGATTCTGGAATGCTGTCTCGCCTCAAAACTTATCTGCAAAAAGTTCTAGCGAATCCTGGAGAATACGATTTTTGCAAACAACTACTCTGTAAAAGGCAACTGCAAATTAATGCTTTAATCGCCCTATCAGATTTAGGAGATAAACGCAATACTTTTCTCGCAGATATTTATGAACAGCGCAATAATTTTGATTTAGTAACTCAAATTAAACTAGCGCGATATTTATCTCAATTCCCAGAATGGCAAGATGAATCTCAACAATTAGTAAACAAGCTGCAACAGAATATCTCTGAAACTGGCCGCACAGCAGTTGTGAGTTTACCCAGCAGTTGGGGATGGATGAGTTCATCTACGACGACGCAAGCGCAAGCTTTACGCTTATTTATTGCCAAGAAAAGTAAACCCGAAGTTATAGATAAGTTATTCCAAAGTCTTCTCGCATTGCGCCGGGATGGTACATGGCAAACTAACTATAACAATGCCCAAGCATTAACAGCTTTGGTAGATTATAGTCAACTGCAACCCACACCGCCGAATTTTGTTGCCACTGTGCAATTAGCAAGTAATAAGTTAGGAGAAAATCGCTTTGATGGCTACAAAAATCCTAGCTTACAACTAATTGTGCCGATGAATCTATTACCTCGTGGTCGTAATGATTTAACGCTGCAAAAAACAGGTAATGGCACTTTACACTATCTGGTTGCTTATAATTATCGCTTGCAGGGAAATCAACCAGGCAGATTTAACGGGTTACGCATAACGCGAGGAATTAGTCAAGTAAATGAAGAGAAAGTTTTACAAAAAACGGGGATTTACGCTTTCGATAGACCCTTGACTTTAGCTTCTGGACAGGTGTTTGATATTGGTTTAGAAATCATCGCCGATCGCAGCGTGGATCATATAGTAATTAAAGATCCTTTACCAGCAGGTTTTGAGGCGGTGGATGCAAGTTTCCAAACTACTACGGCTGCATTACAAGCAAAAGCCGATAGCTGGGAACTTGGGTTTAAGAATGTGTACCGCGATCGCATTATCGCCTATGCTGACCACCTGGAACCAGGAGTTTATAGCCTGCATTACTTAGTTCGTTCTGTCACCCCTGGCACATTTTCCTGGCCTGGTGCAGAAATTCACCTGCAATATGCACCAGAAGAATTTGGGCGTACTGCTGAGTCTACATTGATATTGGAGGATGGAAAATGAATGATTTTTAATCATTACATTGTAATTGAAGCATGAAAATTTGAAAGGAGCGATCATGCGATCGCCCACACCAACCACCTAAAACCAGGTGTATATTGGCAACCTGTTATACAGTAGATGCTGTGCTGTTGGAATGATGAAAAGTTCACCACATAACAAGCAGCATCTGGTATTGCTTTTATGAGTAATTTCAGGATTTCTCTGGTGGTTCCTCACCAATGAACAATGCTTTTTTACTGCGCTTCAACTGTTTCCAAAGTGCTTTAATTTGTTTGTAAGCATCTTCTGGTTCAAGCTTTCCAGATGTTTCTAGACTGGTAATATAGCTAACTTTGTGAGCAAATTCTTGAAGGTTGGCATTAAATACTAAATTCTCTGGCTTAACTTGACCATAATAGCGACTACGAAGGTAAAGAAATTTGTTTTTGTCGTTAATATTAGACTCGTCCATTACTTCACCCCCAATAAGTGACTTTTAGCAACGATAATCACAACAAAGATCGCTTCAATGAAGAAATTGCCGCAATTATTGTGAACGATGAGTGAGTCTAAAAGGGAACACAAAATAAATTATACAGCAACTAGCTATTTATTAGCTGTGATGATAGTAAGACTTTTGAATCATGCACATTAAGCTTAGACTATACCAGTTTCTGGTAATAATGTTGCAAGATTGAGTGGCTCTAAGCTTTCTATGTCCTCTGGATTAGCCTACAGCAAGCCGCTTCTAGGGTTGAAGTTGCTCATGAAATAATATAGGCGTAAACTAAATTCCCCTGCTTAACACTGGGGAATTATGTTAGGGCGATGTCCATCTCTCTCCTACCACCGTTTGCCAATCATCGCTGCAATAACTCCAGCACACCGAAAGAACATCGGTAGTTATACAAGAGATACAACCCAACTTTAAGGTAAAGAGTCAGTTGATGTTATTCCTGACTGCTGAAAATTCTGAATAGGAATTTCAATTTGAAATTCAGTTCCCTTACCTAATGCAGAGATACAATTTAGTTTTCCCTGGTGCTTTTCGACAATAATCTGATGACTGATTGATAACCCTAAACCAGTTCCTTGACCAACAGGTTTAGTAGTGAAAAAGGGATTAAAAATCTGTTCCTGAATCTCTGACTTCATACCAGGGCCATTATCTTTGATACTAATTAAAAGCCTCTCGTTGTCTACAACTAAAGTTTTTATTTGAATAGTTGGTATCTTATTTGCAGACTGCCAAAATTGCATATTATCCTTTAAGGCATAAATTGCATTATTGATAATATTCATAAAAACCTGATTCAACTGGTTGGCATAACAACTAATCTTAGGCAGTTGACCATATTCTTTAACTATCTGAATATCAGGTAATTTATTTGGTAGCGTCAACTGATGATTTAGAATCATCAATGTATTATCTATGCCTTCATGAATATCTACAGATTTAATTTTTGCTTCATCTAGTCGTGAGAAGTTGCGTAAGCCCAGAACAATATCTGTAATTCGCTCACTACCTGTACTCATAGATGCCATTAACTTAGGCAAATCGTCACACAAATACTCTAGTTCGATAGATTTTATTTTGGTTTCTATGGTGGGATTTATTTGGGGATACTGCTCTTGAAAAACCGCAATTAAATCTAGTAAATCATTGATATACTGATTTGCATATCTGAGATTACCAGCAATAAAACTCACTGGATTGTTAATCTCATGGGCAATGCCTGCTACCATTTGTCCTAGACTTGACATTTTTTCACTATGAACCAGTTGAGCTTGTGTTTTTTGTAAGTCTAGCAAAGCCTTTCTTAATTCCGATGTTCGTTCTAAAACCTTTCGTTCTAACTCATTGTTAGCCTTTTGTAACGCTGCTGCGGCTCTGTAGGTTTCTGTAGCAATACTGGCAATATGGGTGGCAGTTTTCAGAATTTCTAGATGATGCTGAGTTGGATGACAAGGAAATTTATGAGATATAGCAAATGTCCCTAAAACTTCACCAGTTTGCGAAGTAAAAGGTGATGACCAACAAGCTCTGATGTTATAACTCAAAGCGAAATCTCGGAAATCAGCCCATAAAGGATCATTAGCAATATCGGTAGCAAATACTGAATCTCCTCTATAAGCAGCAGTACCACAAGAACCACAACATTCACCAATCATCAAACCATCAACACCCTTAGCAAATTCTTCTGGGAGAGTAGGTGCTGCTCCTCCCCGTAACTGCCGCTTGTCTTCATCTACAACTAAAATGGAGCAATATGCCCCAGGTAATTGTTGCTCTAGCAAGATACAAAGATTGTTAAAAATTTCATATAGGTTGACTCCAAACGCAACTTGTTCTAAAACTTGGCTTTGAGTGTAAACTAACGCTTCTGAACGCTTGCGTTCAATCGCTGTTGCTAAAATATGGGTTATAGATTGTAAAAAATGAACATCATCTGAAGAAAAAGTTCTGGACTCAGTAGCATAGACTTCTAGCAAACCTAAAGGCTTACTCTCACCCGGAATTAGCACACTCAAACCAGTAACGCTATCTGGCGGAGAAGGAATAGTTAAATCATCGATCTGACAATTGGGTGTGTTACAATTAACAACTAGCTGAGTATTATCCAATAATTTTTGTACTTGCTGATTAGTTGTGACATTAATATCAGCAGAGTCTGTTTCTAAAGGTTTCTCCCCAACACTAGCTACTTGACGCAAAGCATTACTATCTGAAAGTACTTGCCAGATTCTACTGTATTTAACATTGAGTATTTGAGCAACTAAACTAACTGTATCTTGGAACAAATATGATAATTCTAGTCCTGACAGTGCTTTTTGCCCAAGTGCATTTACTGCGGATTGATAGCTGAAATTCATCGAGGAATTATCAAAATCATGCCAGTTATTGTTTGACTGAGTTGTTTTGCTTGATGTCTGTAAATTTAAGTTCATAAACGGATATATTATTTGTTCTGCGTATCTAATAGTTCCCTAAAAAACTTAGAATATCTATCTACTTTTCAAAACTTTAAGATAATGGAATATTTATAAATCAAAGATAAAGTAGGTTAAGCACATCTAAAATAATCTTGACAAAAGCATTTGCTCATGTGTGAAAACAATAATCAGATTTATCTTTGATAAGCTGTTCCACATTTAAATTGCATATACTGGGCGGGCAGGATGCCCACCCCACAAGAGTTATATTTAATTCGATGATGCAAATTAGATGTTTTTTAGCTTATGATGTCCGGTTAATTACTGTTGATATGTTATTGCTTTTGCCCTTGGCCTATCTTCTCCGCAATAAGAAGGGTACAAAACAAAGTAAGCAGTTAAAGATTTAGCTGGCACATTTTCAGATTCCGCACAAATCATATTATTTTACAACTACCCATTGCGTGACAGGTGCCATTGCCCGCCAGCCCAAAAATTTCCCAATAGGTTCTGCCCGTTGAATAGCAACACGAGTTAAATCGCCACCGACTTGTTTATGCCATTGAAATAAAGTTTGCTCACCCTCTACCGTCACCACATTTGCCACCAAACGCCCACCTGGCCGCAGTGCTTCCCAGCAAATATCAAAAAGTCCCGTTGCTGTCACTCCACCACCAATAAAAATGGCATCTGGTGCTGGCAAGTCTTTCAGGGCATGGGGCGCTTTCCCTTCAATGATTTGCAGATTTGGAGTACCAAGAGTGGCGGCATTATCGGCAATATAGAGTAGTCTAGATGAATTTTGCTCGATCGCGATCGCTCGACATCGAGCATTACTCCGCATCCATTCAATAGAAATTGAGCCACAACCCGCGCCAACATCCCACAACAACGCTCCCGGTGTGGGTGCTAAAGCTGCTAGAGTGATTGCCCTAACCTCACGCTTCGTTAACTGTCCATCGTGGTGGTAGGCGTTATCTGGTAATCCTGGTAATCTTGGTAAAGGAATAACCCCAGCATCAGCAATACAATAAACTGCGATCGCATTCAAAGGCGCAATTTCAGTCTCACTCCAAGATGTAGCTGTGCCTTCTATGATTCTTTCATGATTGCCGCCCATACGCTCCAAGACGGTAATTTTGCTGCCACCATAGCCGCGATTTGTCAAAATTTTCGCAACAATGGCGGGTGTGTCCTTCCCTTCGCTCAAAATCAACAGTCGCGCTTTTGGGTAAATGTAAGACTGGAGTAGGGAGGATGGACGACCATTTAAACTCAAGGTTTCTACCTCAGTTAAAGACCATCCCACCCTGGCACAAGCAAGGCTAAAAGCTGAAGGCGCGGGGATAATCGTCATTTCAGAAATGGGAATTCGCCGCATCAAGGTGACACCAATGCCGTAACACATAGGATCGCCGCTTGCGAGTACGCAGATTGACTGACCCCGACGCTGGATGATTTCTTCTACAGAAGTGCTAATGGGAGATGTCCAGACTAGTTTCTCACGTTGATCGTCTGTAGGGAGCATGGATAAATGGCGATCGCCTCCGACGATTACTTTCGCTTGATCGACTAGAGAACGAGCCATCGCACTTAACCCCTGTAATCCATCTTCCCCAATGCCGACGATAGAAAGCCATTTCTCTGTCATACTAATTCATAATTAATTCTTTATCGATTTATTGAATTTCTCATAAATTTTAAAAATAGTGAACACTACTACTTTCTTAAGCTACTTTTGAGGGTTAGTAGTAAGGACTTCAGTCTTTATTTTTTCAGCACTCAATTCCTTACTAATAACTTGCTTACTTGATCACTGTTAAACCAGCGCTGCTGTTGCTTTCACAGCAAAAATTTTCTCAATCACATCTTCTACTACCTTATCTGGTGTAGAAGCACCAGAAGTGATTCCCACGACAATTTCACCATCTGGCAACCAGTTTTTTGTAGTTATTAACTGCCCATTTAATTGCCGATGTTCTATAGAATCTCCTGATTGAATCCGCTCAACAGTATCAATGTGATAAGAAGGAATTCCTCGCTCAAAAGCAATTTGTTGTAATTGAGTAGTATTCGATGAATTAAACCCACCAATTACTACCATTAAATCCAAGTTATGTTCCACCAATTCCAACATTGCATCTTGGCGTTCTTGGGTGGCATCACAAATAGTATTGAAGCTTTGGAAATGCTGATTTAACTCTATGGGGCCATACTTCTGCAACATAGTCCGCTCAAAAAGCTTTCCGATTTGCTCAGTTTCGTCTTTAAGCATCGTGGTTTGGTTAGCAATCCCAACTCTTGCTAAATCTTGATCGGGGTCAAATCCTGCTGAACAAGCTTTAGCAAATTTTGTCAGAAATTCTTCACGGTTGCCACCATTGATAATATAGTCAGCAACATATTGTGCTTCTTGCAAATTCAACACAATTAAATACTTGCCAGCAAAGGAACTAGTTGCAACTGTTTCTTCGTGCTTATATTTACCGTGAATTATTGATGTATAATCGATTTTTTTGTGCTTTTCTACTGTATTCCAAACTTTAGATACCCAAGGACAAGTTGTATCAACAATTTTGCAGCCTTTATCGTGAAGGATCTGCATTTCTTGAACGCTAGCCCCAAAAGCGGGTAATATCACTACATCACCAGTGCCAACAACAGAAAAGTCTTTATCCTTTCCTTCAATGGGGATGAATTCTACTTCCATCTCCTGCATACGCTGATTTACAGAAGGGTTATGGATAATCTCGTTAGTAATCCAGATGTGTTCTGTGGGAAAATGCTGACGAGTTTCGTAGGCCATGGCCACAGCCCGTTCTACACCCCAACAAAAACCGAAGGCTTGTGCTAGTCTGATCGTCACATCACCCCGTTGCAGAATGTAATTGCGATCGCGAATTTCTTGAATCAAGTTACTCTGATATTCAGATTGCAACTGGGTAGCAACTTCTGCTTGATGACCAAAGCCCTTGCGATTGTAATTTTCGGAATGTTGCAGGCTGCGCTTAAAAGCTTTTGTATCCATTAGATTTGTCTATTTCAACCACTATTTTTTATTTTCTCGCGCCCAGACGAGATTTATACACAGTTGTATTCAAAAATATTATCAGAGAGGGGGAAAGGGAAAAGGATTTAATGCCTTTACCCTTTACCCTTTAACCTTTTCCCCTCTTCTTCTTGCTGGGATTTTAATTCGATTTCGCTATAAATCTGCAATGCAGAACGCCAAACTATATACCCTTCGGGACTTAAATGTAAGCCATCAGTAGTAAATTCGCGGCGGAGATTTCCTTGCTTGTTAGTAAACAGGGGATATAAATCAAGATATTTGACACCTTTTTTGGTAGAAATACTTTGCAGTTGCTGATTCAACCCCTGAATGCGAATATTGGCAACAGCTAGAAGTTTATCTCGTCCTTTCCAGGTTGCTTCCTCTGCCCCATGTGGCAAAATCGATTGCACAACAATTTGCGCGGTGGGATGCCTCTTTCGGAGGTAATTGATAATTTGCCGCTGATTATCTAAAATTTCCTCGTTGCTCACTCCACGAATTAGGTCATTAATGCCAATCATCACAAAAATGACTTCTGGTTTGCTGCGGTCAAATATTTTCAACCTGTTTAAGAGTCCATTACTGGTTTCGCCAGAAATCCCTTGATTGAGCCAAGTTTTACCTTCGGGTAATAACTCAGGGGGAAACCATAAACTCAGAGAATCACCCGCCAGGATAGTTAAATGCGGAGGACGTTGGTCAGCAGCGACCTTGGCTTCTTGCTTGAGAATTTCTACCCACTCTTGGTAAGTGAGTTGATGACGGCGACCCAAATCAGGTGTAGCAATTTGGGTTGAGTTGTTCAGGTTAATTTGTTCTGGGGATGTAACTATCCCAAAAAAAGCGGCCAATTTCTGCTGTTGCCAAATTAGCAGAATGACCGCCAACATTAGGATGCCGTTGGTTAACAGCGAGAAAAATGCCCAGATAGGAAAGGTTTTTGCAGAAGTAGACACGACTAGCGAAATTTACCAATTATTTGAATCAAATTTTAACGCTAGCGATCGCAAATTACACAATCTTAAATTGGAGAATGGGGAGCAGAGGGAGAATTGGGGACAAGGGGTGAGAATTTGAAACAAGTCTTTCCCCTTGTCCCCAATTCTCCTTGTCCCCTTGTCCTCTTCCCTATTCCTTATTCCCACTAAACTAAGTCGGACGATCGCCAAACTCGGAATTGTAACCTTCTTCGCCGTGTTCGTTGATATCCAAACCTTGTAATTCTGCTTCTTCTTTAACACGCAGTCCAACTGTAGCATCAATAACTTTGAGAATAATCCACGTACCAACACCTGCGATCGCGTAAGCAACGGCGATTGCTATTAGTTCAACTCCCAATTCACCAAAATTACCACGCAGCACTCCGTCTTTACCTCCGCCGTTGACTTGAGTTGTGGCAAAGATAGCTGTTAAAATTGCCCCCACTGTCCCACCAACGCCATGCACGGGATAGGTATCTAAAGCATCGTCAATTTGCAGCTTATGTTTGAAACTCACAGCATAGAAGCAAACAAAGGCAGTGATGAAACCAATTAAAATAGCTGATAGCGGTGTGACAAATCCGGCGGCGGGAGTGATACCTACTAAACCAGCAACGGCTCCTGTAGCTGCTCCTACGGCTGTCGGTTTACCCCGTAAAACTGCTTCCATAATTAGCCACATTAATGCACCAGCCGCCGCCGACGTATTGGTGGCAACAAAGGCTGTTGTTGCTAAATTTGTTGTTAAGTCCCCAGAAGTTCCACTAGCAACAGTTAGGGCACTTCCAGCGTTGAAACCGAACCAACCAAACCACAGCAAGCCAGCACCCAGCAAGATGAAAGGAACGTTGTGCGGGGGGCTAAGGCGGTCAGGATGGGTTCTACGGGGGCCAAGGACAATGGCAGCTACTAGGGCTGAAACACCAGAACTAATGTGAACTACTGTACCCCCAGCAAAGTCCAAAGCACCTAATCCACCATATAAACCCAAGAATCCACCTTTCGCCCATACCATGTGGTCAAGGGGGGCGTAAACAAAGGTTGACCACAGCATTACAAACAGACAATAAGCGCGGAAACTCATCCGCTCAACGAGCGCCCCAGAAATTAAAGCTGGGGTGATAATGGCAAACATGGCTTGATAAATCATGAATGCTTGGTGGGGAATCGTTCCAGCATAAGAGACTACATCAGCATATTTGGGGTCTGCTGCTTTGAGCGCATCTTCATAAGGTAGATGCGGTAAGTAGCCTTGAGTCTCCAAACCGACACCGTTCAACCCAAACCATTGCAACCCACCGATGAATGGCAACCCTGGTGCAAAAGAAAGACTATAACCCCAGAGAATCCAGGTAACTCCCACGATCGCCATCAAGACAAAGCTCATCATCAATGTGTTTAGGATATTGCGCGATCGCACAAATCCACCATAGAAAAATGCCAATCCTGGTGTCATTAGCAACACCAATGCTGCTGAAATCAGCATAAATGCCGTGTCTCCAGTATCAGCAGCTGGTACAGCAACTGGTGTTTGGGCAAAAGCATTACCCATTAGCGGCCCTGCCAAAAATAATAGGGTCATAGCCCCAATCATCACAACTTTCTTCAACACTTCTTTTTCTTCCTAAGCACCAACGATTTGTATCCTTAACTACATTTGATTACTTTTGGCTACACATTTTTGTCTTAAAAGTTACTTAACTTTTATTTTCTGGAAATGTTAACAAAAATATAATCCTGATTGTAGTTGCCAAAATAAAAACAAGGGTGTAACGATGCAATGATTGCATCTTTTTGTGCAGGATAGCATTTTATGCAAGCGCTACAAAACTCCAAATTTTTAGTTACTTACTGTTACAAAACAAGATACTTGTAAAAATTGATAATTATTATCAATTTTCAGAAAATTTGTACAAATTTATCATGAATTCTCTTTATCTCTACGCATTTACGCGGGAGATATACAGATTGTTGCTTATCTTCGGCTGGTTATTAAAAACCTTGGCGATTTTTGGTCAGCTTATTATGTGTTTAGGGAATTCCAGCAAAAGAAACATCCCATCTCCAGATAGCACATCTGTGCTATCCAAACAAATGTATAAATAATTTTGGATAATTTATGTTTTGCCAGTCTCTGAAAAGCAGGTATTAGAAAATTTATTAATCTAGAAGTTCTACTTAAGGTCTGGGTGCAAACATGATAATGAGAACACTCACTAAAGCTAAACATGCTCCTATGAGGTCGTAGCGGTCTGGAGTTACACCGTCTACCTTCCAACCCCAAAACATTGCTATTGCGATAAACACACCACCGTAAGCAGCATACACTCTGCCAAAATTTGCCGATTGAAGAGTTGCAATAATCCCATAGAAAGTTAAAGCAATTCCCCCCAATATGCCCCACCAGAACGGCTTACCTTCGCGCAGCCACAACCAGATTAGGTAGCCTCCTCCAATTTCAAATAAACCAGCCCACAAAAAATACAGCAGAGACTTAATCATTTGACAAATTTATCCATCAGCTAGAACTCAGTGAAATTACGCTAACGCTTTTAACTAAACTATTGTCATTAATTGAAGTAAGTTTATTGACCTGGGCATTGGCATTGGATATTAGGTATTAGGCATGGTGGGCAATCTCCTTGTCTCCCCTTTAATCTCCCTCATTTCCCTGCTTCTTCCCCAGCCCCCAGAATGTAGATAAGGCTTAAGGATGAAAGCACCATTACCTAATAACGAAATACAGAGAATCGAGACACTTTTGGAGTATAAAATTCTCGACACACCATCTGAAGCTGCCTTTGATGACCTCACCCGTTTAGCCTCGTATATTTGTCAGACTCCTATTGCCTTAATTAGCTTAATTGATACAAATCGCCAGTGGTTCAAGTCAAAAGTCGGTTTAGATGTCTTAAAAACACATCGAGATTTTGCATTCTGTAGCCATGCTATTTTACAGCCTGACGTTTTTGTTGTGCCTGATGCAACAAATGACGAAAGGTTTGCCACCAACCCACTGGTTACATCTGACCCAAATATTAGATTTTATGCTGGTGTACCTCTGATTAACCCTGAAGGATATACTCTAGGAACTCTGTGTGTGATTGATTACGTACCACGAGAACTTACTCCAGAGCAGATAGAGGCATTACGAGCATTAGGCCGTCAAGTCATCAAGCAACTGGAATTGCGCCGAAATTTAGCAAGTTTGGTACTTGTTACCAAGAAAAGCAAACAGGCACAGAAGGTAAGCAAACAATTTTTTAAAAAGATTGCAGCAGGTTTTGGTGTAGCATCGGTAATTTTAGTTTTGATTGGTGTATTTTCCTATCAAAATACAACAGTATCTACTAATAATCGCAGTATATTAAAAAATATTTCTCAAAAAATCAACAGTTTAGAAGAGCTACTGTCTCAAATAAAGGATGCGGAGACTAGGCAACGTAGTTACATTATTACTGGAAAACCAACTTATCTAAAACCCTATCAAGAATCACTTGCCAATGTCGAGCAAGAAATTGCCAAACTAAAGAATTTAAGTACAGATCAACCAAACCAACAAAAGCAGATTGCAACGCTTGAAGTTCTAATTGCAGATAAACTTACTGAACTAAACCAGACTATCAACTTACGCCAAAAAAAGGGAGTAGAGGCGGCGTTGCAAGTAGTACTGACAAATAAAAGTCAAAATCTCATGGATGATATCCGCAAGGAGATCAATGAGATAGAGAACGAGGAAAGGGAGCGGCATCAGCAACTTTCACAAACAGCAAAAGCTTGGACTCGCAAAACAACTGTGACAATTGCGATCGCTATTTGCCTAAGTTTTATCGTTCTTGCTGTAGTTTACTACTTCATTTATCGTGAGGTAACAGAGCGCAAAAGGACAGAAGAAACCTTAAATCAAGAACGCAACTTTATCTCAGCAGTTGTTGATACAGCCAGCGCATTAGTAATAGTTCTCGATTCTCAAGGGCAAATTGTTCGTTTCAATCAAGCTTGTGAGCAAATAACAGGTTACTCCTTCGATGAGGTGAGGGGTAGGTATTTCTGGAACTTGTTCCTACTTCCTGAAGAAGTGGAATCAGTTAAAGCAGTTTTTCAGGAATTGCTAACTGGTAGAGGCTTTCTGGAGCATGAAAACCATTGGGTAATGAAGGATGGCAGTCGGCGACTGATTGCTTGGTCGAATACCTTCTTAAAAGACTATGAAGGATTGGTGGAATACATTGTTGGCACTGGCACTGACATCACCGATCGCAAACGAGTACAACAGCATTTAACTGCACAATATGCTGCAACCCGCGTTTTGGCAGAGTCTACCACAATCAACGAGGCTTACCCTCGAATCTTACAAGGAATCTGCGAGAGTTTAGGATGGGATTTAGGTGAAATTTGGATGGTCGATCAGCAAGCAAATGTGCTGCGTTTTCTTTCCATCTGGCATAAAGCATCCCTTGAAGTGCAAGAATTTGAAGCACTGAAGCGACAAACCACTTTTATAGAAGGAATTGGACTACCTGGGCGTGTCTGGGCTAGTTCTGAAGCTGTTTGGCTGACTGATGTCGTTAATGATCTGAATTTTCCTCACTTCAAAATCGCGGCTCAAATAGGATTACACGCAGCTTTCGGTTTTCCAATTCGGACTGGTAACAAAATTCTGGGCGTGATTACCTGCTTCAATCGTGAAATCAAACCTCCTGACCAAGATTTAGTCAACACGATGAATTCTATTGGTGAGCAAGTGGGCCAATTTATTCAGCGTAAGCGGGCTGAAGAGGAATTACAACGCCAAAACCTGCGATCGCAACTTTTTACCGAAATCACCCTCAAAATTCGCCAGTCTTTGCAAATCGAAGAAATTCTCGAAATCACTGTCAAGGAAGTGCAAAAGATTCTCCAAACTGACCGAGTTTTAATCTATCAGCTTTTACCAGATGAGTCTGCAACCTCCGTTGTTGAAGCAGTAATTTCTGGCTTACCAGAAATCAAAGAGCAAAATATCACCGCCCCTTACTTACGAGCAGAATACCTGCAACAGTACTATCTACAAAAGTACCGTCAAGGAGAGATTTTAGGACTAGCTGAGTTAGATTTACTCGAAGTCCAACAAAGTGACCTCAGATTAATCCAACAGTTTGGGGTCAAAGTCAACTTTGTTGTACCTATTTTGGTCAAAGAAGAACTTCGCGGCTTGCTCATAGTCCATCAGTGTGATGATTCTCACCAATGGTCTAGTTTTGAAACTCATCTCTTGCGGCAAATAGCTGACCAAGTAGGCATTGCTTTAGCCCAAGCTCAACTTTTAAAAGCAGAAACTCGTCAGCGAGAAGAACTTGAAATTGCCCGTCAGCAAGCAGAATTAGCTTCTCAGACTAAAAGTGCTTTTTTGGCAAATATGAGTCATGAAATTCGCACTCCCATGAATGCTGTCTTGGGGATGACCAGTTTGGTTTTAGATACTCCCTTAAATCCAGAACAACGAGATTTTATTGAAACAATTCGGATTAGTGGAGATGCCCTTTTAAGTTTAATCAATGAGATTTTGGATCTTTCCAAACTTGAGGCTGGAGAAATGGTTCTCGAAGCTCTAGATTTTAACCTATCCACTTGTGTTGAAGAGGTGGTGGAATTATTGGCTCCATCAGCCCATAGTAAGGGGTTAGAAATTGCTGCACTACTTTATAGCAACGTCCCTACCCACCTCAAAGGCGATGCTAGTAGGTTACGGCAAATTCTGATGAACCTAATTAGCAACGCTATCAAGTTCACTAACGTTGGTGAAGTAGTAGTGCAAGTAGAATTTCGATCGCCTTTGCCAAAGCCATCGCTTTCCTCCACAACAGCCACCATCTATTTTGCCATTACAGATACAGGTCTTGGCATTAGCCCTGAAGACCAACACAAAATCTTTACGCCATTTACCCAAGTGGATGCTTCTACCACTCGCAAGTATGGTGGTACCGGTTTAGGATTAGCCATCTGTAAACAACTGGTGACTTTGATGGGAGGAGTCATTGGGCTGGAAAGCGAGATGGGGAAAGGATCTAAGTTTTGGTTTGAGGTGCCTTTTGCCAAACAACTTGAGTCTGTTTTGCCAAACTGCGATCGCTTCTTGCCTGCGACACGTTACACGAAGGTCAAGAGCGAAGGCGGATTTTTGAACAATCGCCGCTTGTTAGTGGTAGATAGTAATGCTACTAATTGCAAAATTATCTATCATCAAGTTACCGGGTGGGGAATGCAGGTAGATCAAGCTGACAGTATTGCTGCTGCACTCATTGCTATTCAGGAAGCTTGTGAGCGTGGTAATTCTTATGATGTCGTCTTGGTTGATATGCAAATGGCTCAAACTTCTGGCATAACTTTAGAAGAACAAATTAAAGCCAATTCTGCAATTGCTAAGATACCTTTGATTATACTCACCTCTATTAATCAACGTGCCCAATTGCAACGGGCGCTCAAAATAGGATTTGCTGCTTATTTAGTCAAACCCGTTAAGCCCTCTCGACTCCTTGATACCATTATGAATATTCTAAAAACTCAGCCTCAACCAGAAGAAGGGTCTAAAGAAAGAAGGCTAGACGCTACCACAAAAATCTCAAGTACAGAAATTTCCTGCATTCTTACTTCCTCTGCCCCTAACCCCTCTACTCAATTCCAGTTAAGAATTCTCTTAGCTGAAGATAATTTGGTGAATCAAAAAGTCGCCCTGAAGCAACTTCAGAGTTTAGGCTACAAAGCCGATGTTGCTGCCAATGGAGAAGAAGTTTTGCAGCTATTAGAAAAAATTCCTTATGATTTGATTCTAATGGATTGCCAAATGCCAATTCTTGACGGTTTAGAAACCACAAAAGAAATTCATCGTTGGCAAGAAGACGCTTTTGCTCTGCGTCGTCGTCCTGTGGTAATTGCAATGACGGCTAATGCCATGAAAGAAGACCAACAAATGTGTCTCAATGCAGGAATGGATGACTATCTGAGTAAGCCAGTGTTTAAAGAAAAATTAGCTGCCACTCTAGAACATTGGACAGGCGTTATCCTCTCAAAACAAGAGCCAGTTGTTGATGAACAGATAGTTTCCACCACAAACAACGACACAAGTAACCTAGCAATTGATTGGGAACACTTGCATCGAATATCGGAAAATGATGGAGAATTTGAATTAAATCTATTGCAAATATGCCTTGAAGATGTTAGACCTCGTTTAGAGATAATGATTGCAGCGATCGCATCTGATGACTTTGGGCAAATTGCGCGAGAAGCTCATCACCTTAAAGGTGCTAGTGCCAACGTTGGAGCCACAGCTATGTATCTAGCTGCTGACAAACTAGAAAAGTTAGCTTACGAGCAAGAGCTTAGAGATGCTACTAACTTAGTTTTAGAGTTAAAAGAATTTGTCAACTCTATGCAAGACTTTTTAACAAGAAAGAATTCAGTCTAAATTCTGTATGAGTAGCGGAAAAATATGTGAGTTTAAGACCCACACTAATTAATTTTGAATTCTAGATTCTTTTTTAATCAGAAATAAAGTAACAAATCACACCTCACTTCCCAACCAAAAATAATTGGGTATAAATTCCAAATTAATATACAAAAACAGCTTTGATACAACTGTACCAATAAAAAATATTAGCATTTACAGGAATAAAACTTGTATAGAATCTTCCTACATCTCCAGCAACTTTAGCTGATATAGTAGCGGATACCGTCATTACTTGGCGACTTATCATTATTCAAGAGGTCTTATGAAACGCTTAATCTACATCATCCCTGTGACTGCAATTAGCTTACTGACATTGGTAGGATGCAACAGCGATCAAAAATCCACTACCCAGACTCCTGCTACCACAGAAACCACTAAGGCGACAACAGGATCTAAAACCCCTAGTGCCACGCAGGGAGGTTTTGATACTTTGGCTGGTGTCGTTACAAATACAAAAACTGCGGTGCAAGGCGGAAACTTTGACAAAGCTCAACAGGAATTTAATAAGTTTGAAAATTCTTGGTCTAAAGTTGAAGATGGTGTCAAAACTAAATCTTCAAAAACCTATAATGTCATCGAAGATGCTGCGACCCAAGTGAAGGGTTCGCTAAAAGCAAAAGATAAAGCGAAATCTCTTAAAGGATTACAAACACTTGAGACAAACATCGCCACTGTTTCTAAGTGAGGTAAAACTAACATAGAGCAGGAGTTAAAAGACAAGAGACACCAAAAAAAGTCTTTATATCTGGCTTTGAGACAAATAGTTCTGTAGCTTATCAAGTTACAAACTGCGATAGTTTCCACTGGAGATTTTGGATAATGCGTTCATTTCGCAAATACCACCGGACTCTGGCGATTATTTTGGCTTTACCGCTTGCTGTAACATTGTTAACTGGTATTGCAGCTACCTTGGTAGGTGAGTGGTCAGCTAACATTGGAGTTCCACGTAGTCTACTACTTTCGATTCATCGTGGTGAAATCTTGGGTTTACAGGGAATCTACCCGATTTTGAACGGACTAGGATTATTAGGGTTGTTGGTTACTGGATTAAGTATGACTAGTTTGTTTCGTAAGAAAAGGTCAAAATCTGAGTAAGGATTAGTCAAAAGCGATCGCAGTCTTTTAAGGTATAAAAACAAGTCAGTCACCCTGCGATCGCAAATAGTGAAATCAAACCATAATCCATTGTCTCCAGTGCTGCAAAAGTCATTGTAGAAGCAGTTCCAGAGGTATTGCTCTGCTTTAGAACGGACTAGAATCTGGATAGACATAACTTTTTCAATTCTTTGACAAGCTCCTGTAACATCAAGCTATTAACTTAGAAAATATTGCTTTTAACAAAATAACGACCCATAGCAACAACTAAAAAATATTTCAAATTTATTGACTTTTAAGTTACTCAGTACTGAGTGCTGAGTAAAAAGTAAAATTAGGACAAAAGCGAAGCAAGTAGCGTGGATTTAGGGGAATACAAAACGTTTTGCTACTACCAAGAGGACTTTTAAAACATCCTCTAAACCAACAAATATTTTTGAAGGTTCAAATAACTATGAATAATCTATCTCATCAGTATCTAGAAGAAAGTAATAAAAAGGAGAAGCTTTTATATACTGCTGATACAGTGCGTGCTTATCTTCGCGAGATTGGACGGATACCTTTATTAACTAATGAGCAGGAGATTAATTTCGCCAAGCAAGTTCAAAAAATGATGGCTTTACTAGCTACAAAAGAAAAATTAGCTATTCAATTAAAACGTCAACCAACACAACAAGAGTGGGTTGAAAATATAAATATTGGTGAAAAATCACTGCTACAACAGCTACATCAAGGGCAAGAAGCCAAGCAGAAAATGATTCAGGCTAACCTGCGACTTGTAGTATCTATTGCTAAGAAATATCAAAGACATAACCTAGATTTTCTCGATTTAATTCAAGAAGGAAGTTTAGGCTTAGAGCGAGGAGTTGAGAAATTTGACCCAACTAAAGGGTACAAGTTTTCAACTTATGGCTATTGGTGGATTCGCCAGGCAATTACACGAGCGATCGCCGAACAAGGACGTACTATCCGCTTGCCTATTCATATTACAGAAAAGCTGAACAAAATCAAGCGGATTCAACGTGAACTAACTCAAAAATTAGGTCGTACTCCTACCGCAACTGATATCGCCGAAGAACTATCTTTAGATCCAAAACAAATTCGAGATTATTTACTTTTAGCACGTCAACCTGTCTCTCTAGAATTACGAGTTGGCTCAGACAAAGATATAGAATTACAAGATATGTTGGAGGATAATGGACTTTCCCCAGAATTATACGCTGACCATAAGTTTCTCCAACAAAATATTCAAAATTTATTGTCAAAATTAAATCCCCAGCAGCGACAAATATTAACTTTCCGTTTTGGTTTAACAGATGGAAATGAACTTTCTTTAGCAGAGATTGGTCAACGGATGGGTATTAGTCGAGAACGAGTGCGACAGATAGAGCAACAAGCTTTGGGTAGTCTAAGAAGACATAAGGATAAGATACACAGCTATCTAGCTAGTTAATTCGTAAGCCGAATATCTTGTTATTGGCTCTTTACTTCAACCCGCAGAGTTTGGTAAATCCTGATGGGCGATGCCTGCAACAAGGTGCTAAGAGCGTCTATGCAATCTACAAAAACAGAGATTGAACAGTCAGATCCTTCTGGGTAATGCTAAAGTTACGCTGTTCTGCTGTGGCAATGAATGAAACGATCGCTTCACACGCCACTGCAACGGTTAACATCACCAGGTTTCGTGCCAACGGATAATCACAGACATCATCATTAACCTCGGAAGGAACACGATAAACGTCATTCCAAATCACTTCTGCATAATCAGCTGATAGCCCAGCATGAAGACAAGGAATGCTTAATTGTTTAGCATAATTTTTCACTGCTTGACGTGCCACACTATTATCAAAGACATCGACAATTAACTGGCTGTCTTTGAGTAGTTGGGTTGTATTTGCTGATGTCAACTCCTTTGTTCTAGCATCAACTTTAGTGCCAATTGCTCGATATAAATTGTTCGCCAAAATTTTCGCTTTGAACGCTCCCACATCAGAACGGTAGTAAGGCTGAGTTGAAAGATTGCATTCCTCAATGCGATCGCGATCTATCACTGTAAGTTTATCAAAACCAGACCGAGCTAAATTTTCAGCAATATTAGCTCCTAATGCTCCAGCGCCACAAATAGTTATAGGATAGTTTTTCAACTTTGCCATCACAGCATTGGTGCGGTAAAGCTGTTCGTGAAAAAAGATACTCATTGTTCTCACTACTCTTGTTGTTCCATCACACCTACTAAGGATTGCAAATCAAAATCGCGATCGCGTCCACTCAGACAAATACCAGAACTAACAACAGTCAAATCAGTTTTTGCGATCGCACTACTATGGCGAATACCATCAGCAGTTGTCCAATCGACTGTCCAGTAATCGCTGCGATCGTGGAATTGATTTAAGGTACCACCGCCCATTTGCAAAGCCTTTCTCAATCGCTTTTCATCCTGTTGAGGTTGAGTAAATCCCTCAATGCGCCAAGTTGCTAATTCATACACTGTGAGGATTTCTGGAGTAATGCCTTTAAACTGTAATTCCTCAGCAGGAATGAGTTGCTTAACAGCAGATTGCAGAGTTTCAGAAATTGCCGGATCGGTACGGCGATCTACTTCCTCAAACCAGCATGAATGTCCATTCCATCGGGCAATGATTTGCTCAAAAGTAGCGCCCTCGGTAACTAAGTGGACTGCGATCGGCTTAACTACCTTCAACCGTTGACGCATATCTACTTCATTAACCGGGTATGCTAACCAAGTTTGTTTTTGCAGTTGGTGTGCTAACCGCAACCGTATTTGGGGAAAATGTTGCAAATATTCCACAATTTGGGGTAAGTCTGCTTCTTCTACAACCGTTGCTGTTTTCTCATTCACAGGCTGAAAGATGCCCCAACCTTCAAATTTACTAGGCTTTGGCGTGAAGGTGTAAACCATCCCGTCTACCCTTGTGCGAACTAGTCCACCTTTGATACAGGGTGCAAGGAATTGGGTGGTATGTAATTGCGCTTCTGCGATCGCAATTTGGTTGATTAGCTTAAATATGTTAGTCATAACTAATACCAATTTTCAAAAATAAGGCTACCAATGCAACCCTAGAAACCGTGATGAAATCTCACTTTCTTAATTACGAATTAATATAATTCTGCGTGCAAGTTGGTGGAGCATTGCGTGTTCTCAATTACTAGAGGAACTCCGCTGGTGAGTTGTTATACACTCTTTCAAGGATGGCTACTTTTAAGCCTACCTCCCAGGTTCTTCGCACTCCCCGTTCACACACGCCCACTGCATTTGGCAGTGTTACCGTTCCTCTCGTACTAGTATGTAGGCTCTACGAGTTGGGGCACGCAGGATATTAATATAATACAATATATTACAAAATACATGGAAAAGCGATCGCGGTTGTCATTGCCATAAAGGAAATTGAGATAGAATCTTTATCAGTCAGCTAGGGTTCAAGGGTTTCAAGTTTGATCTGCCAATAATATTCATTTAGCATTCTTTCAAATCAGTGTATAGTTGAGGTTCAATTAGAGAGTGTCGCAAAAGCATTTTTACAACTAATTTTAGAAAATTTTTGGCAGTGGAATCATCTTTTAACACTAATAACTCTTTTGCAAAATCTGGTTGACTACCGTGTGCTATATTACTTCTATAAGCATAAAGTTTTTTCCAAATTGCACTTTCAGATGTATTTACAAAAAACTGAGAGTAATCCAATTGATTACTAAAACGCTTTGATAATAAATTGATTTTATTTGTAACTTGTCGCGTAATGGAGTCTCCTGTATCAATTGGCTTATGTGTAATTAAAAATTCAATAATAGTAAATAGTCCAAGAATCTTGAATTTAGAATTATGAGGAATATTCTTTAGTTCGTCTAGCATATTAACAGCTTGTTTTATGTCTGGATACTTAGTCTCATCTAATTGCTTATAATCTAAATATATTGATCCTATATCTTGTAAAATTGTATCATCAATAGATTGAGTTAAAGATAAGCCACTATTCATTGCATTAAAATAATTGAAAGTATATGTTGGATTTTTCAAAATACCAAACCCTTCTAATTGTTCATGATATATAAACTGTAATCCGAATTCTAGCTCTATTTTTGCTAAATTTGCTATCCGTGCTAAATCATGAATTATAGAATTATTCCCCTTAAAAGTTAGTATATAATATCTCCAATTTTGTGGTTCAAGCTGCTGACTTTTATATTTTTTTTTGTTGGGTGTATTCAAATCTTCAACATACACTAATTCATAAGGAGATAAATTAAATCTAGAAAGTTCATAAAAATATCCTGAGTCTAACAAAGATTTTCTAATCTGGTCAATTTGGATAGAATCAGCTTTTTGAAAGTAGCAATCTTCAATAACTTTAAAAGGTAGATTGCAGTTGACATCGAGTAGATTAGCTACAAAAGCGAAGCTAGTATTTTCTGACATATTGTCTCAAAGCTTAGTTTTAATATCTTTATCAGGATGCGTTATAAATAACTATGACGCACCCTGATAGAGTCTATTTATCATCTCGCACAGGCAATGGTATGTCCAGAATCTCCATTAGCAAATCGAGACGAGAGGGGCGCGTTAGGAGTGGGACGATGTTCGGCAAACTGTAGTAGTCACCCGCGAAAGTGAACGTATCTACAGGTGCTTGCTGCTGCTTCAGTTGAGTCTCCACCCAGTTGTAATGAGTACCTACACGGACAATCACCACATTGGGCATTATCGCCAACTCCCGGCAGTAGTTCTTGTAGACTTCACCGAAGTAAGGAGCAGCATTTTCGCCCTCATCCGTTACCACAATAATCTGGTCAACCACCTGCTTTTTCCGCCGCATTGCTTCCAATGCACAGCCGATGCTAGTGCTACCGCCTGCCTTGATGTGCTGAAAGGCACGCTCCCAGTCACTCAACTCCTTGCCTTTTGCCGTAACAGCATAAGGAATGGTGTCGAAGGCGTAGACAAATAGTTCTGCCTTTGTGATACCAGAGATTAGGGCAGCGAGTTGCTTACCGATCGCGATCGCATTTTCCATTGAACCAGACTTATCCACCAATAAAGCAGTTGGACGAGCGATCGCACCACGCCGTTTCACCTGTTCGTTTGTCACCTTTTCCAGTTGGGCAACGGTGTCTGCGTCAAAATCTCCTGCGTCTGCGGCAATCTGTGCTTTGAATGCTGAGACACGCGTACTCTTAGACGCTGCTTCTAGCTTGGAATCAATCAGCTTCTTGACTTGTGGGTGATCCATTGCACCTCTCGTCTGGAGAGACTTGAGGTTGTTGATCGCCTCTTGAGGAGTCATGCTGTTGATTAACGCCACCAATACAACTGGTGTAAGTTGCTTGATCGCACCAATTGCGATCGTGTATGGAATTTTGAACTCCACAATCAGCCGTGCCTGTTCTACGGCATTTGTTGCCTTAGCCAGCTGCTTCAGCACATTTGCTAAGGAACCCTCTGGAGGACTATCGCAAAACAGAATCGCATTTGCCCGCTCATTTGGCTTGATGTGCAGCGAAGCATACAAGTGCTTCATTGCTTTACGACCTCGCAAAGCAGCGCGATCAAACAGAGCCGGATTGCTCTCCCGTGTCTTCAAGTAACGTCGTACCGCAGTCCGGGCGGAACGAGGCAGTTTATTCTGCTGCTGCTTCATGAAGTCCACCACACGAGCCACCTGATAGGGTGGAAACTCTTGCAGCATCATAAATCCAGCATCTCGGTGTTCAATTAAATTGCTGGTTAGTAAATGAGCTAGGAATACTTCTTTATGGTCGCGGACATCACCATGACGCTGATACCAGACTGCCAAGTGTCCGTAGAAGATGGGATCGAGTTCAACAATCAACTGATGAATTTCTGCGACTTGCTCAAGCTTGCGGTGAGGAGTTGTCAGCAAACTGTTGAGCATTTCCAAACGCAGATCGCGTTCTGCGGTTTTCATTATGAACCTCCTCTATTTGTGATGAATGAGGAGGCAGATGTTGCACGCGGGGCGATCAAGTCACCGCGCAAGTTGTAGAAGCATTGGATATAACTTATGCAGAGTTATGTAAGCTTCCGCGATCGGGGCGCAGCAACAACTGCCAATAACTATGTAGCAGTCCTAATTAGTATGTGAAATTCTCTGTCTTTTTCTTCAACTTCGCGTCCTTCTCTAACGAGACGCTGCGCGAATGCGTCCTTGGCGGTTCGTTTAAAAAAGTAATTTTTGCAACTCAACAAAGACACAAAGAAAAGACCGAAAGAGAAGTTGTCATCAATCATTAATGAAATAAGATCACTTCGTGCAAGTCGAAAAAGCTGTTGATTCACACACGGGATTTGAACCCGTAGTTGCTTGAGCTTCAGTCAAGTGCCTGTACCATTCGGCTAGTATGTAAGCTTATCCAGTTAGGGCACGAAGTGAAAAATTTAGGTTTTAGAAAGTTGATTTAAAATAAATCGAATTTCTTTCTTATTACACTGCTGTTTCCTAACAGCGTAAATCATTCGACCTGTATATGCCACAGAACGATGAATTACACCTTTGACAGCATCCGTCACATAATGAATGGGTGGCCATGGCAAATCTTCAAAGGTAATTAAATACCAAATTTCGTTTAGCTTCTGGTATTGATGATAATTATCAATGATGACAATATCAGTTTGTTCCTGCTTTTGCTTTTGCTTCTGCTTTCGAGGTATTTTCTCAGATGCACAAAGAATTCCGGTTTCAGGATGGATATAGAAGCGATCGCGATGGTTTGTATCTAGCTGACTTCGATACCCTCGATAAGGCTTGCTATAGAAACCACCATCAATTATTTCCACATATCGTTCAACATAGTCCCACACATGACCGATAACATGCTGTCCTGCCATTGTACTGGGATCTAATCGTTGACACAATTGGCTGTAAACGTCATTCCAAGGCTGTCCGACTTGCGATCGCAAAAACCGACGCAGAGGGCCGAGATGATCTGAAAGATACTTGGATTTATTTCTTGGTTTAATCAGATAGGGATTCAACAATCCATCCTGAATTGCATCCTGGGTGATTTTGTATAATTGCTTTTTAAAACCAGTCACCTTTTTGAGGCTAATTCTTCTCCCACCACGAGGACGCTCAATTACAATCTCGCTCAAACGATGTTCGCTCATATCTCACGTTGTTTAAATGCAGTTGTACTAATTGAGTTGTTATTAAACATGAGTTAGCTAACATCATTGAACTCACCTCCGTATTGAGTAAAGGTTATAGATAAATACAATTCAAATAATTGAAATTCCGCACAAGTTAGCAAAGCAGTTTTCACAATTGCCTATACCAATTTGGCTACGCTCCCATCAAAGGGAGCGACAAGATTTGAACCTGCATTCCGTTGCCGGAGTGTGTAGACTTCACAAGTTAGGGCGCGGAATAAAATTTAACCATAGACAGCTTCAGGGCGGACGATTAAATCGCCACTAGGACGGCGATCGATTACGTAACCAGAAAGGCGATCGCTATTCACATCTAAATGTCGAGCAACGCGCTCCTTCACTGCCACATCATTCATCCCTGCTGCAATTCCCAATTGGGTTTTTGGCACATCAACAGAACGTCCTTCAAATCGAATATGAACCATTGCAATCACCTCTTGTTTTAATTACGAATTACGAATTACGTAGCTTGCTTCTCGCTTTTGGCGAGTATTACGAATTCGTATTAGTGGATCTGATCGGGATTGAACCGATACCCTCCCTGTGAGAGTTACACTCACACCTCGTGCGAGTTGAAAAAGCTGTGGTAACACCGCAGGAATTGAACCTGCAACTTATCGTTTTAGAGACGATCGCTCTACCATTGAGCAAGTATGTAAGCTTTTTCTGTTAGGGCACAAGTGACATCCGGGATCTCTACCGTTAGAGCTACAGACCCAAGTTTGAATAATTGCAATGGCTTGATTGAGGCGATCGCAACTTCAATCAAAGTCAAGGCAAATGGAGCCGTCGGGAATTGAACCCGAATCCTGCAACCGTCCGTTTGTTGGCTTCGGAGCAGTCGAACACCAATCGCGGCCCCAAACAGTAGCATCTATACAATTGTCTAGCTTCTGATAGGTTTTAGTTTTGCCTTTGAGGAGGCTTTTCTTTTTATACTACAAATGTAATACAGGCTCTACATAATGTCAAGGGGATACTACAAATTTTGCAATCCAATGCGTGTTATTTAGATTCTCTCTTCTAAAAGCCTTACTCCCCTTCCCTACAAGGGAAGGGGCTGGGGGTTAGGTCTTTTTTCTACTCAACTGAAAATCGCTGTATTACTCAATTAACTGCGGTTATCTATCTGAGCGCGTTGCAAACTTCCAGAAAAGTCAACATAAACACTTTTCCATTCTGTGAAAACATCCATTGCAGTAGTTCCAGCTTCGCGGTGTCCGTTACCGGTTTGTTTCACACCCCCAAAGGGCAAATGTACCTCTGCGCCGATAGTAGGGCCGTTAATATAGGTGATACCTGCCTCGATGTCGCGCATAGCAGTAAAAGCCCGGTTGATGTCGCGGGTGTAAACTGAAGAAGAAAGTCCGTAATTGCTATCGTTGAGAATTGCGATCGCTTCCTCAAAGGAACTAACCTCAATTAATGCCACCACTGGCCCAAATATCTCTTCACGGGCAACTCGCATATCGGGAGTTACATCATCCAAAATAGTTGGTTGAAAGAAGTAACCGTTTTTCAATGAGCCTTCATTGGCAATTTCTCCACCAATTAAAACCTTTGCACCTTCCTCACGGGCGATATCCAAATACTTGCTTACCTGTTGGAGTTGCTTTTCATTGATAATCGGGCCAATATCTGTGTCGGTATCAGTGCCAGCACCCAAGCGTAACTTACTAGTACGCTCGTAAAGCATGGCGGTGAATTTTTCTTTAATATCACGATGCAAAATCAGGCGACTAGTAGCCGTACATCGTTGACCGGTTGTTCCAAAAGCACCCCACACCGCACCATCTAAGGCAAGTTCCAAATCGGCATCTTCCATCACTATTTGGGCATTTTTACCACCCATTTCCAGACAGACACGTTTGTGAGTGCGTCCACAAGTAGCGCCAACAAAAGCACCTGTTTCTGAAGAACCAGTAAACGATACCAAATCTACATTGGGATGCTCAACTAAAGCTTTCCCCGCTTCTTCTCCTACACCATGCACCAAGTTAATTACTCCTGCTGGTAAACCTGCTTGTTGGAAAATTTCAATCAATTTAGTTGCACAGGCTGAGGTATCTTCGGCAGGTTTGAGGATGACTGTGTTGCCACATACCAAAGCTGGCATAGCTTTCCAGCAAGGAATTGCCACAGGAAAATTCCAGGGAGTGATTAAGGCACAAACTCCGATAGGCATTCGCACAGTCATAGCGAATTTATTAGACATTTCTGATGGTGTAGTTTGCCCAAATAGTCGCCGTCCTTCGCCAGCAGTGTAAAAGGCGCAGTCAATACCTTCTTGCACATCTCCCCTGGCTTCTGTTAGGGGTTTACCCATTTCCCGACTGATTAACTGGGCAAGTTCTTCTTTATGCTGGAGTAATATTTCCCCAACGCGAAAGATGTATTCTGCCCTAGCTGGGGCCGGGACTGTGCGCCAACTGCGGTAGGCTTTACGGGCTGCGGCTACTGCTGTATCTACATCATTAACTTGGGAACGGGGGAATGTGGCAACGATTTCGGTTTTGTCCGCAGGGTTGCGACTTTCTAAAGTTCCTTCCCCTACAGCATTCAACCATTGACCATTGATGTAATTGCGGCAAGATAGCGGAGTTGTCATCTTAAAAATCCCCGGCTGATGATCGAGTGAAACTTGTGTACTAATACAACTTCTGTATGAAGATGCGGCAAACTAATATGAGAAACTAACCGCATTCGCGCAGCGTCTCGTCAGAGAAGGACACAAAGAAAGAAACAATAAGCCAAGAAAATTTGGCAAGACTCTGCGTACCTTTGCGTTTATTTTGCGTTCTTCTGCGTTTAAAAACGCTACGATTTTAGATAAAGCTATACTAAGTTTGCTTGCTTTCTAGGTTATCCTCAAGTTGAAAAAATTGGTGTGAGAAACAAATATCGATATAAAAATTAAGGCACTAACGCCAAGACACCCACAGGAGAACCAGAACCACCACGCAACCGCAGAATCCCGATCGCTAGAGTAGTACCTTTGGGTGGTAACTGATCCAAATTGGTGAGATTTTCTAAAACAATACGCGGTTTTTCCAATACCAAGCGATTAGTAGCAAAAGTGTTATCCTGTCCTGGGTCTACACCATGAGTATCAATCCCTACCCCAGCAATTTGCCGTTCCTTCAATAAGAATTGAGTCGCATCGCTACCAAACCCTGGAAAATGAGCAATACCTTGAGCATCATGATTTAGAAATGCACTTTTATCAAACCACTTTTTTTGCCAACCAGTATTCAGTATAACTACGCAGCCTTGAGAAATCTCACCGTATTCTTCTTCCCAAGCCACAATATCAGCAATAGTCAGGGCATAATCAGAATTCACGGCTGTGGCTTGGCGAATATCTATAACCACCGCAGGTACAACCAGAGATTGGGCGGGGTATTGGTCAATTCCCATACTATAGCTATGGAAGCTGTTAGGAGCGTTGATATGGGTAGCACTATGTTCCCCCAAGGCTAAACGTCGGAGGTAATAGCCATCATTATTTAGTTCAGCCACAGTTTCAAATTCTACTGTGGGATCTCCAGGCCACTGGGGAATATCTATGTCAATCACGTGACTTAGATGAATAACGCGTGTGTAGGTGATACTATTTTGACCTTGGGGTTGTATCATCCCAGCCTTCTACTTTACTTATATACAGAGATTTGTTTTAAAGGTGCGATCGCCTGGGTTGGGCTATGCCGACGCAAAGATAATGCTACCATTACAGAGTAATTAAAGTGTAATATTTCTAATCCTAACCCTCCATAATAGTACAAATAATCCCCCCAATTCCTGTAAATTTTAGGTTTTTGGGGGGTCAAATGTTGCAGCAAAAAGTGAATTAATCTTAGTTAACAACCAATAGGTTAACTTTTTGGTTAAGAAAAGATTAAAGTTGTATTTATGTTGAAGGTTGCTCATGTAGTGGAATCATGATGACAAACTCTGCACCTTCTCCTGGTGCTGAAATACACTGGATTTGTCCGCCATGTTTTTGGACAACAATTTGGTAGCTAATTGATAATCCCATACCCGTGCCTTTACCCACGGGTTTTGTAGTAAAGAAGGGGTCAAATAAACGTTTGCGTACTTCTTCTGTCATGCCTGGGCCATTGTCGGCAAAGCCAATGATTACACGGTCTTCTTTGATAAGGGTACGAATGCGAATCTGAGGAGAAGTCATTTGTCCTTGGTCGTTTGTCCTTTGTTTAGAGTTATTTACTAATGACAAATGACTAGTGACAAATGACTCTTCTAAAACATCGATCGCATTTGCCAGCAAATTCATAAACACCTGATTCATCTGTCCAGCGTGACAGACTACTGGTGGTAGATTGCCATAGTCTCGGATTACTTGGATTTCGGGATATCCTGGTTTGGCTTTCAGACGATTTTGCAACAGCAGTAAGGTGCTATCAATACCTTCATGAAGATTTACTGCTTTCGTGCCGTCTTCATCAAGGCGAGAAAAATTGCGTAAAGATAGGACTATCTGCCGAATGCGTTCGGCTCCCATATTCATAGAATCCAGAATTTTAGGCAAATCTTGCTTGAGAAAGTCTAAATCTATGTTGTAGATTTGTTCGTGAATTTCTGGTGTTGGTGGGCAGTAACTCTGTTGATAAAGTTCTACCAAGTGCAATAAATCTTTGGTATATTCACGGGCGTGGCTAATATTGCCGTAGATAAAATTGACGGGATTATTGATTTCGTGGGCAATACCTGCAACCAATTGTCCCAAACTGGACATTTTTTCGGTTTGAATGAGTTGCGCTTGAGTGTGTTGAAGTTCTAGTAATGCTGCTTCTAGTTGTTGGGCTTTGTCTTGGGCTGTTTGAGCAGCAATGCGGCTTTGGGTGTAGAGTTTAGCTTGGTCAATAGCGATCGCTATTTGAACTGTAACTGCCTGTAGTAATTCTACTTCGTTGTCTAGCCAGGGCCGGAAGCCACCACAAGAACCACAGCTAAATGTGCCTATTTCGCCAGATTTGGTGTGTACAGGTAGTGACATAAAGGCAGTGAAACCAAAATCCTGCAAAAATAGTTGTGCAGTGCAATCGCTTACAGTCTCAACATCATTAATACGGATAATTTCTCTATTCAAGGTTTTGGCTGCGATGAGTTCGATTTCTGCACTAGTTGCTTCTTGATCGTCAAGCAGACAGGGTAAAAAGGAACTTTTCGCTTCGTATACTTTTTCCCAATGGGTAACTTCAGTGTCTTGCCGATACCAAAAGAAGGCGCAGCGATCGATCTGGAATAAGTCACGGATCTCCCGCACTGCGGTTTCCACAATGTAATTGAGATCCAAGGAAGCTCGAATCTGGTTAGAAAGACGATTGAGTAATGCTTCCCGTTGGGCACATTCTCTGAGTGCAACTTCTGCTTGTTTGCGATCGGTGGTGTCATAGCAAATACCAACGAAGTTTACAATATTACCATTGGCATCTCTAATAGCAGATGAGTTGCTTGTATGCCATCGCCAACTACCATTTTTGTGTTTTACTCGATATTCAATTGCGTCTTGCTTTTGGGTTGTTGTCGCAATTCTTTGGAAATAATCTGCACAAATAGACACATCGTCAGGATGCACAAAGGGAACAAAAGATTGACCTTCAACCTCTGCAATCTCATGCCCAAAAATTTCAGTCCAGTTTGGAGAAACGTAAGAAAATATCCCCTCAAGGGTCAGGGCAAAAATAACGTTATTGGCATTTTCAATAATGGTGCGAAACTTGGCATCGCTTTCTATTAATGCTGTTTGTGCTTTTTCGCTGGTGTCGTGGACAAGAACTATGATTTGCTGGTCTGGTAACGGCAATAACTTAGCTTCAAAATTATTATTCCCTTGTGGGAGCGGTAAGGTATATTTGAAACTGACTGAAGATTGAGTTTCTAGTACTTGAGTTATTGCTTGCTGAAAGCGATCGCATATAGCAGTTGGTAGGCATTCTCGCAAACTCTTACCCTGACAATCTTTTGTTGAAATGTATGGGTTCTCAATCTTTCCTGGTTTGTAATCCAGAATACTTCCATCAGCATTGATACGAAAGTACAAATCAGGAAGCACTTGCAAAATCGCTGTAAATTCTGATGTTCTTTGGCGTAACTGTGATTCAACTACTTGGCGTTTTGCAATTTCAGCTTGTAGTTGCTTTTGTGCTTTTTTTAATTCTGCCGCCTGTTTTTGTTCTGTTAATTGACGGAGACGACGAGATGAATTTGTAGATGCCGAGCAGTTTTTTCTTAGGGTAGGTCGCACTTCTGTTACATCCACACAATAACCGATGTAACCCGCAAAGCTTCCATCTGCTGAAAATCGTGGCGCAGCTGTATCTAAAATCCAGCGATATTTGCCATCAGACCGACGCAGGCGATATTGCCTTTGGAAAGAATTATACGTTGCAAATGCTTTTAAGTATATATTCTTACATTGTTGTCTATCTTCTGGATGGACGCTACAAGCCCAGATATGGCTTATCTCTTCTCCTCGAGCAGATGCAGGTCCGCCTTTTGTTAGATGGGTTCCAGTAAATTCCAGCCAATTTGAATTTAAGTAACAATAAAGTGCATTGCATCCAGCCATCCAAATCATCAGAGGAGAAGTGTCTGCCTGCTGGCAAAATACTTTTTCATCCTGTTGTATTACTTCCTCTTGAACCATGATTTGGTTAATGTAGCTCTGCACCTTTTTGGAAAACACTTTTGCCTGCCTGCTCTGCCTAAATTATTAAGGTAATATGTCTGAAAATAGAATTTGTTAATAAAGGGATATCATCTTGATTGCGGCCTGTTATTTTATCTTAATACTTTATTTATTTTTATATCTCCAACAATTGCTTTTCTCTTGTAAATAAATTAAAAAAATGCTGAAGTTATCATTAAGATTAACTTCATGATTTTTGGTGAAATTTAAAATATTCATCTGTCAGGAAAATTATTCAACTATGTTTATTCTTAAAGTTATCTTTAAATTCATCTGAGCTATGTAATCACATAGCTAAAAAGCTTATTTAGCTTCATAAAAACTATATGAGTCGCTATGAGGCAATTACATCTTTATCAGAAATTCATAATAATCGGTAATTTCATATCAAATAAATATTGATTTTTTATCAAGAAGAATTCAGCATAAATTAGAGTCTTGAAGACTATACAGACAAAAGCGACCTCCGTAGATTTGAAATTTTTGATTTTTTATGTCTTCCGTGTAGGTAAACTTTACTTGTGTAGTAGCGGATTATATTCACCTAATGTTTTTCAGGAATTCTCTTAAAATCACTGGTTTAAAAGGATTTAATGTCCACATCCATACTAAGCAATTTCTAATAATTTTGTGTATAAAAATCTACGTATTTTATTCTTTTTTCTGGGTTCTGACTTCTGAATTCCTTTTCAACTTTCCCTGAAAAACCCGATTTTTCAAAATTGTCTTGACCGTTCAAAATGCTTCATTCCAAAATCGCAAATTAAATGAGAGAGATGCTAAATGTGATATCAACACGTTGTAACAATGGCTAGCGATCCTATTTTATATGTTATAAAGCTCACAGAAATTCATGTTAGGCGGGAACTACTTTATGGAACCAGATAAACTGGGCCGTTTTAAGGAGTACGGCGAATTCATCCTCCGAAAGATAGATTCTGTGCCCCAGCACCCTTCAAAACAAGAAGATTGGGTTCCAGCTAGTCTTGATGACTGTCTCCTGCGTTTGCGGTCAGCGGCCCAGAAAACTGTAGACCTGGCAACTTCACCTGTCAAAATTGGGGTGATGGGGGAATTCAGTAGTGGGAAAACTTTACTTTTAGGCAGTCTAATCGGATATGCAGATGCTTTACCAGTCAGTGAAAACCCTACTACAGGTAATGTTACCGCAATACACATCATCCCGCAAGACGACTTTGCAACTACCCAATTAAGTAATTTCACTGTAGAGTATCTTTCTCACGAAGGCGTACATGAGTGTCTACGCTTCATGCTAGGGGAAGCCCATAAACGCACGACAGCAGCAGGACTTCCTCCGATACCAGTATCGAAACTCAACTCTGGCAAAGATATTATTAGCTGGTGTGAAGAGGCTTGGAATAGTAGTAACAATTTGGAGCTACGTTATTTACTTCGGGAGTTGGTATTATTTCTGCGGGCTTATCAAGCTTATGGGGAAGTGATGTGTGGTGGGCACTACCAGATTGATGCTACCACCGCCCGCGAAGGGCTACAACTGATCGAACAGCCAATGGCAATCCAAAATCTGAAATTTGAGGATTTACCGCCAGCGCATATCCGATTACCAAGTCCACCCCAAAGGCTACCAACAAAGTTATTGCAGAATAGCTTTCCACTCATCCGTCGCGTAGATATCGATGTGAAAATCTCACGGGAAATTTGGGATTTTACAGGTGCAGCTAAATTTATTCTCATCGACTTTCCAGGATTGGGGGCTGCTAATTCGGGAGCTAGGGATACCTTTTTGTCACTGCGGGAACTGGCAGAAGTACAAACAATTTTGGTATTGCTAAATGGTAAATCTCCCGGTAGCGATCGCGCCAATAAAATTTTCACTATGATGCAACAGCAGCGACCAGGACAAGACCTGAAAGATTTAATTCTTGTAGGTGTAGGTCGCTTCGATCAACTCCCCCTAGACAGTGAAGGTGGCGAAAGAGAACTTGACCATTTGATTGAAGATAGCCATTTAAAAGAGGAAACCGTTTTCCAAAAACTCAAAGTTCTGCAAACTACCATTGATGGTGCAGAAGCTTTTACAACCCAAAAAGACCGGATCGTTTTACTGTCGCCACTGTTGGGACTAGCTGAATTAGCAAAACGTTCTACTACAGTCAAAGCAGGCTCACCAGATTTTTTGGCTAACTTGGACTATCCTGATTACCTAGATCGGTCTAAACGCCTACAAGATAAATGGGAGCTATTAAGTGAACGGCTGTTAGAGACAGATCCCCGCAGTAATTTAGGCAAACAGCTAGGTTACTTTGGTCAAGATGGGGGACTTAGTAAGCTGCGGGAATTAATTCAAACCCACGTAGCGACTCATGGTTTGAAGCAACTGTATGAAGATACTCGCAGAGCAGCTGATGTTGTGAGCCAGCAACAAGATCACTTGAAGGACATCATAGATGAAATTCACGAGCAAGGCATCCCCACAGGAGACAGTCCCGCCTTTATCGAGTTGCGCTTTGTCGTCGAAAGCTTAGATAAAATCTACAGGAATTTTCAAAAAGATTTAGGGACAGAACCACTTAAAGATCGGCGCGGTGTTGTCGTCAGCGATGTAGTTAAAGACGAACTCACTTTTAGAATCCTCAATTGGAACCAGTGGACTTTACTCTTCAACAAAGCCAACAATGGAGCGATCGCTCTGGCAGAATCTAAAGGTGCAGCCGGAAAATTATTTGATCGAGGAAACCGTGTAAATACTTCCCTTCCAACTAAAAGCGATGATTTTTATCCAGTATTTGAGAAAACCGTTAAAGAAGTAGAAGATTTTGCCCGCGATCGCATTCATCAAGCAGTGGTAGATTTGTTGAATCAATTGTCAAATTATGTCGCCCCAGAACGCGAACAATTGCAGGTATTTTTCCATCCAGATATGGAACAACAAATTGAAGAAAAATTTGGTTTTGAAGATGCCGATCTCTTTTACAAATTATTACTAGGATGCGATCCTAACGAATGGAAAGAAGCAATCATCTCGGAAATCAGTAGTAAAGATAAAACAGTTGCACCTGAAACCATCTTTCCTCTAGCGCGTCAAGACGAGAAACACAACGTTGGTCAAATCTTTGACTGGGCACCAGAAAAAAGCCAAGGTTTATCTAGATCGAGCAATCACCAACTTTTAGTACTGCGGCTGCGAGATGAAATCACTGCTAGCGCTAGTCTTCATCTTGTACAGTATGTTAGCGAAGTTAATCAGCAAATTAATTCAGAAATAGCAGGCATTTTGGATCAAATTATTCCTAGTTTGCAAAACCTTTCAAAAAAAGAAACTTTGCTGAGATATTTGGCGGCTGGGGACTTACCACCTGAGATAGCGATTCCTACTTGGTTGCAGATTATTTCAGAACTTGCTGCTGTTTCTTACTTAGATGATTTGAGATAAGCTAACTCAGAGCCTACGCCCTTTCATATAAAAGCGTAGCCCGACGTAGATATAGCGCCAAATAAAAAAGCCAGTGCTAAAGAGAATCAATGGTACAAGACCAAAGATTCTCTAAATTCGTAATTTTATAATACAACATTACAATTTTTAGCCAGCTATAAAACAAACAACAGAAAGTGATACTATAATGAACCCTTTTCAACTCAACAAATATAGCGAACAAGAACCAAGCGAGAAACAACAAAAAAGATTTCCAGGATGGTTTGCTTTAGATTTTGGCACATCGAACTCTACAGTTACACTATTCGATCCCATTGAAGTGCCGATCGCAGAAATTCTACCAAAAGAACAAGAAATGCGGTTGCGCGATCGCTTATCACAATGGCTGAGTTCTCCCGCTTCAGTCGCTTTACCAGATGTCAGTGATGATGATTGGGCAAAGTTCATCACAGAAATTAGCAAAAACCTGGAGATAGATCCAAGAAAGTTGAGTGAAGTATTTGAAAGTGACAATAAAGAGCGATTTTTGGAAGCAATTCGCCAAATTGAGCTTTCTTTAGGAAATAGCGAGAGGTTTCGCCGTGCTGTCAGCAAAAAACTTTACCAAATTTATCATGAGGTATTCCGCGTCCCTACCCTAGAGTCGCAAAATTTGATCCCAGTTGTGCTGGATATCGATCGCCGCGATACGGAAATTCCCAGCGAGTTGGAAATTTCGCAGTTAGGGGACTTAAAACTGCGGATGGGTAGAGAAGCTAGAGATAACCGCAAAAAAGCGATCGCTCAAGGCACCAGCAGTTCTTTAAAGGAAATTATCAGCAGGTTTCACCATTCACCCAAGCGCTATTTTGGTCAGGAGCGATCGTTTTCGGTTATTTTGGATGGTAAAGAAGAAATAATTACCGCAAATCAACTGATTCAATCTGCTTGGGCGCATTTAATCGAGTTAACTGAAGATTACCGCCAACGCGCCCAACGTAGATTTTCAGAAGGAACTTTTTTGACAGCAGTTGTTACCTACCCCACCGTCGCCCCACCAGTTGTTCGCAAGGAAGTTAAGGAATTTGTTGAGCAATTGGGGATCGATGATGTCCAAACTGCTTATGATGAAGCCGTTTCTGTGGCAATATTCTTTTTGTGGCGAGAATTTGGCGGTAATCTGAATATTGGCATCGAATCATTCAAAACTCGTTGCCGTCAAGTAGGAAATAAATGGTCACAAAATGTCCTCGTTTTGGATATCGGCGGCGGAACCACAGACTTAGCTTTAATTGAACTGACTTTAGAAGATAAAACCCCTACTTTTGCTGATTATGAAGACCGGGGTTTAGGAGGACGTTACTATAAACTCACCCCCAAATTATTAGGTTCATCTGGTCATTTACAGTTAGGTGGTGAGTTAATCACGCTGCGGATTTTTAGATTATTAAAAGTTGCGATCGCAGACTTCTTGTTGACAGCAGTAACAACAGGTGATATTGAAAGCGAAAAGCTAGAAGATTTAATTAGCTCTGAATTAAACGAACGATTTTTAGAACAAGGTAAATTCAAAAGTGGTAGTCTTTTAAAATGTCTAGATAAAGAGAATCCAGAAGGTGATATTGCTTACAAAGATGCCCTAGATACTGCCGAGAAAATATTACCCACTCGTTGGCAACAAACACCCCAACGCCTGCAATCCTTTTATATCCTCTGGGATCATGCAGAGGCAGCTAAACTTAAACTTGGGCAAAAAGCACCAGCAGATAATTCTCTATTAACCTTCACACTTTCTGAACAACAAATTTCCGAACTGCTCACTCAAAGCGCCGTCAAATTGCAAGTCAAAGATCCAAATAGCATCTGCGTTACTCTAGATAACCACCAGTTTGAACGAGCCACCGTTTCAGGAATTAAGGAAGCGATTGGTATTGCTAAAGGATTGATGGAAAGTCGCTTACGTCCTGATGATCTCACCAAAGATTCTTGGAATTCCCAAAAAGTTGATTGGTTAATTTTGTCTGGAAAAACTTGTAATTTAGACATAGTGCAGCGCCAAATCTACCAAGAATTTAGTAAATCTCCATATTTTGTGTGGAATCCAGAACGAATTACCTTTGTGTTGGAATTTACCAAATTAGCTACCTCTGCCGGTGCTTGCTATGCCGAAAAACTACGAAGATTGAGATTCGATCCAGAAGAGTCTAAAAGCTTGCTGCGTAAGGGAGCCAATCAACTAGAAATTGATGTCAAAAACCTGTTTTATTATTTGCCTTGCAACTTCAAACGCAAAACCCAAAGTAACGATTTACTAACCATATTTAAAGCTGGACAAGAACTCTATCAACTCGCACCTTGGGAAAGTGTCGCCAAGGTTCGTACTGCATGGCAAGGAATCCAATTAACTAATATTATTTACCGTCAAGACTACGAAGATGGAGATTTACGACTATGGGGTAGTTTCGACGGCAAAAACCTCATGAATAAACTGGGAATGCAAGAAGCAGAGTTTCTGAAAAAAATTAAAGTCCAGTTTGAAATTGACCAAACCCTTGAATTTAATGTGTTGCTTTGTCAGGGAAATCCCCATTATTTAATTGATATCCCTGGCATTGATTTGGAATCGGTTGTTTCAGAAACATCACCGTTATTTGCTGATGGTAAATTAAACTGGAATATTGCCGTTGAGGGTTTAAATAAAGATTTAAATGATGGTGATATTGCCGTCAATGTTATTGAGTCGGCAACTGTCGATCAACCAGATGCTTATCATCTTGTGTTTGAAGTAGGAAATGATGGTAGTAAATTGTTCCAAAAATTTCACTATCTGCGTGATGGTGTGACAGAACCAGGAATTGGGTTAATTAGTAATCCTTTACCTCCCTTCCCACAAACAGGCCAACACACCTTCTATATTTATCAAACAGATGCGGAAACCAACAGCAAAAAATGGATACGAATTGGCGCACTCAGCAAGCCAGATGTGACAACAGATTACCCTTGCCAATATCGTGTAACTCTAGACGATCAAGGTATCCTACGGATGCACGCTGGTGAAGTACCTTACTGGACATCAAACAGTCAGGAATGCCTAAAAGAAGAGGGATGTATTTATATTGCTGAATTAGAATTGCAACCCAATGAAGTTGATAAAGAACGCGATCCATTTTGCGGCATACATTAAACCTTTGCGTTCCTCTGCGTTGAAAAAATTAAGATTTTTAAACGCAGAGGGGCGCGGAGTAAACGCAAAGGTACGCAGAGGTTTGCCAAGTTTAATTCGCTATAAAAATATTTGGAGGTGAGATTCATGCAGCACTTGCGTCAATTATTAGAGATAGAAAACTCACAGTTAGCCCAGTTACTGCGGTTTAGTTTGTATGGACTAGAGGCGACTTTAAATCAGGCTCGCACAGAATTACCACTAGATCCAGGATCTAAAATATGCGATGAGGTGCTGCAAGAACTTCATAACCTGTTGGAACCTGTACCCCCACAGCAAAATACTGGTTGGGAAGATGCGCCAGATGATTTAAAACTAAGTCACCTGCGGGAAGTTTTTGATTCTGACTCAGAACTTAATTATTATCTGGGTAATTCCCAACTGCAAAGCACAACGGATTCAGATTTGTGGAATGAGATTCAACGCAAGCTGCTGCGAGTACCAGAAGATTTAGCTGAAACTTGGCGATCGCGCACTTTAGATTTAGCTCAAGAAGTTGGTGCGATCGCAGATAATTCTAATCTCTTTCAGCTTCCCTTTATCCGCGATGAAATTATCTATCCCGGCCTTAGTGGTACTGTTCAAACTCAGGGATTGACATTGTATCAACAAGCACTTTCAAATTCTCTAATTCCCCAAGGTAATGTATCCGATTTACCAGCAGCATTCCTATTTTTATATATGAATTTTATCGAAATAGACCCAGATTTACATCATGCTTTAAAGAGCGTTTTTAGCTTCGATGTCATTTCCTTACACTCCAAAGCAGAACAGCGTGATCAATATATTGATGCTTTAAGCGATCGCTTCCAACGCACCCAAAAAGCTGAGAAAAACACTGATCCCCTGTCAATTCTTCGTGCTTGGATTGACATGGATGAAGCAATACATTCCTTAGTATTCGTACCACCGGCTGAACGCTATTCTTGGTGGGGGAAGCTACAACATGAATCACGGCGCATCCTGAAGAAAGTTGTTGATGAGGCAATTAATGCAGGTAATGAAGTGCGAATTCGCCAATTATCAGGGCTTTATGCAGATATCTGTGCTTCATCCAAAGATGATTTACAACTAGACTGTGGTGGTATTCCTGGCGAAGTCTTAACTTGTCTGCGAGTATATGCGCGAATTAATCAGGAAGAATCCCCAGGTCGTGTAATATTTCGCTCATCACGGTAAGAGAATTTCCTTATAAAGGAAAGGCAGACAATTTTATGAATCGCTGCCTTTCCCGATCATCTAATGAAGCTATAAAAACCTTTAAATCTATAGAATGCCCCAGAAGTGTAAAATCCCTTGACCAGAAAACACTTCAAGCGCAACAGCAGATAAAAAACCAATCATTGCAAAACGACCGTTCCAGTTTTCGCTCTGAGGAGTGAAGCCCCAGCGCAAAGCATTGGGATCTTGTGAAACTGAAGGCGTAGTCTTTTTAACGTCTGCCATAAATAATACTCCGAGCTTTTATGTTGTAACAGGTATAACTGCCTGTAAAGTAATGTAACAGATTTTTAAGAGAATGCAACATAAACTCGATATAAAATTCAGTAATATATATTACGGGTGCGTAATTTTGTGTTAGTAGATTTGCGATCGCCTACGGTGGCAAGCTACGCACCAACAGCCAATTAACTATGACTCACTACCGGGAAAAAATATAGGTAAGACAAACGCTGTCAGAATTCCACCCAGCACAATAACCTCAATAATTCTGAGGTAAAAATTGTTTTGCATAAAATTATTCATTCCCGCACCAAAGTTAGCCTGTAAGCTAGTCAACCAACCACAGAAACGACTAGACCATTTAACAGGGCTATCTTCTGGGCGAAACTTCCACAAAAACATTGAGAGTAACAACGGCGCACCACCGACCTTGGTAGACATCAAAACATGAATCGCCACACAGCAAACCATCACAACCCAGCCACTAAGGTGAAGGGAGTACCAAATATGATCTAGCTGCCCTGCTGGAAGCCATTCTTCCTTCATCATCCTGCCAGAGTTCACAGCCAAAATAGCGGCGATGAGCATGAGAGTATTTGATAGACGTTGCAAGCTAACCCACCAAATCGGCTTGCCAACCTGGGTTAGTTGCTGCAAAGAATCAGATTGAAGCAAACGCTTTTGTCCAGCATGAAAGCTATAGAGGGCAAAAGCAGGGAGAATAAGCAAGAAAAATAATGCAAAAGTGCCGTGAATACCCTGAATATCCCCAATTTGAGGAAATGGTATTTTACCAAATCGGCGATCGTAAGTGTTGTAAACCAAAAATCCAGTAACAATTGCTGCAATAACTAAAATTCCACTCGCGCCGTGAAGAATTCGCAACAACAAAGGTTGATAAGGTGCAGAACGGGGCATAAAATGAGCCTTGGTAGCTTACTTCAGAAAATTGTAACCATTCAGGAAGAAATTAACTCTTGCTTGGTTATTTCTATGCTTTAATAGCCAATACTGAACTGAACTATGGCAAAGAAAAATATTAATAAAAATTTGAATATATGGCTGAAGTTCTCCATTTTACAGGATTTATAAAAGGAGTGACCTATAAAACTTACTTGGATGATAATTTAAGTAGGATTAATTTAGATGTATTTGATGTCAATAAAGAAAGGGGTTATGGATTAATCAAGTCACCTACAACTGAAATTGCTTATTCAAAATGGGTATCACCTAAGAGAACCAGAAGTTATCCATTTGCCAGAATTTATAATACATATAATTCCTCAAAAGTTATAACTATTATCCCGGTGATTAAAGATGAGGGCAAAGATGGAGATATAGATAAAATTCAATACTCTACCATTTCTTGGATGAATTTGCTTAACATCTATATAGTACTTGCTTATTACAAAACAGCAAAAAAAAGTACTAAAAAGGGACAAATTAATAAGAATAAGTTGAGTAATCAGAAATTTGCTAATGATTTTGTTAAATTTCAAATCAATGAAATATTAGCATATCGACAAAGCGCACTTCATTGGAATAAGAATCTATTTGAAGAAAGATTTACACAAACTTTTGAAAAAGCTTTAGATTCTTATGATTCTATTTTTCATCAAACCGGAGTAATAATTCACTCACGAGAAGGATTAGATAAATACTTACATAAAATCAGAGAAGAGTTTGAGGAATTTAAGAATATTTCTCTAAAAGGTTCTCAGAGTGCTAGTAAGAGAGAAGCGCTGACTTCTCATAAACTAGAATATTTAGTGGATGGATTAAAAGCAACTTTTAGTATTGAAAACTATCTTGGCGGAATTTACTATTTGACTCCTGATGAGATAATATTTGAGAACAACACGTATATTATACAAGAATCAAAAAATACTTCAAAAGCATCCTTGCCAAAACTCCCTGATATTCAAGATGGTTTATTCAAGCTAATTTTATTTTCTAATTTAGATTCTTTAATATTGAACGATGAGCCAGTATTATTTGTTACCAAACTAAAGCTTACGGGCAACAACGTTGTTGGTTCTATTGTTTTTCCAGATGCATCTCTAGAAGACCTAGAATACTTTTTAGAAGTTAATATTAAAATTTTTAATACAAATCAAAAAGCAATTATCAAAAAATTGGCTTTAGAAGCTCAAAACAATCATAAACTTAAAATAGAAGTATCCAGTAATTTTGAAACATTATAATCTTGGTTATGATTAAAAGCCCTCTCCGTTATCCTGGTGGTAAGTCGAAAGCAATAAATCAAATAGTTGAATACTTGCCAGAGAGCTTTTCTGAATTTCGAGAGCCTTTTGTAGGCGGTGGTTCTGTATTCATTTATTTAAAACAAAAGTTTCCTCATATCAAGATTTGGATTAACGATTTAAACCGCGAACTCTTTTTATTCTGGAAATTTGCCCAATCTGATATAGGTCAGTTAGTTAAAGAAATTCGAAATATTAAAATCAAATATACAGATGGCAAATTACTATTTAGAGATTTAACTAGTGTAGATGTCAATAATTTGTCTGATTTAGAAAGAGCAGTTCGCTTTTTTGTACTCAATAGAATTACTTTTTCAGGAACTGTAGAATCAGGTGGTTTTTCTGAACAAGCTTTCTATAAAAGATTTACTGATTCTTCAATAGAACGGCTAGAAAAGTTAGAAAATATTTTATCAGAAAATGTCCAAATTACTAATTTGGATTACAGCCACCTATTAAAGCCAGAAGGGGAAGATGTATTTTTATTTTTAGATCCACCATATTTTAGCGCTAAAAAATCAAAGCTATATGGTAAAGATGGTGACTTGCACACATCTTTTGAGGATCAGAGATTTGCTGAACTTTTGCAACAATGTCATCATCGCTGGCTAATTACCTATGACAACTCAACGCAAATTCTAGAAAATTTCCAATGGGCTAATATCTCAGAGTGGGAATTGCAGTATGGCATGAATAACTATAAACAGAGTGGTGCGGCTAAAGGAAAAGAGTTATTCATTACTAACTACGAAGTTAAACTTGATTTGGAAAAAAAATCACAAGTTCAGAATCTTGGTAATCCAGCTTTGCAATTAAGCCTTGAGATTTAAACCTAACTTTGATAGGCTTCCAATTTTCCGGTAGGATAACCCCATAGCTCTCAATATAGCTACAACATACAAACCTTAGCTATGATAACTTCCCCAATCCCTGCTCAAGAATCCTCTGCTAGCTGGTATGTCCTGCTGCAACAATTAATAGATGGCCAATCCTTGTCTCGTACTCAAGCTGCTGAATTGATGCAAGGTTGGCTCAGTGAAGCGGTTCCCCCAGAGTTATCAGGCGCTATTTTAACAGCGCTGAATTTTAGAGGCATTTCTGCCGATGAATTGACTGGTATGGCTGAAGTCTTACAATCTCAATCTTCCCCACTCAATACTCACCATTCATCGCTCACCACTGTAATAGATACCTGTGGAACTGGTGGAGATGGTTCATCAACCTTTAATATTTCTACAGCAGTTGCATTTGTAGCCGCAGCATCTGGTGTACCCGTTGCTAAACACGGCAATCGTTCAGCTTCAAGTCTCACGGGGAGCGCAGATGTTTTGGAAGCCTTGGGTGTAAACTTGAGCGCATCCAGTGACAAGGTGCAAGCCGCACTACAAGAGGTGGGGATCACTTTCTTATTTGCACCTGGTTGGCATCCAGCACTGAAAGCAGTTGCACAATTGCGGCGGACTCTCAGGGTACGAACGGTGTTTAATTTGCTGGGGCCATTAGTAAATCCTTTGCGTCCCAATGGGCAGGTGGTGGGGTTATTTACTCCCAAACTTTTGGCGACTGTTGCTCAAGCATTAAACAATTTGGGCAAGGAAAAAGCGATTGTTTTGCACGGGCGAGAAAAACTTGATGAAGCGGGGTTAGGAGATGAAACAGACTTGGCAGTTTTATCAGATGGAGAAGTGCAGGTAACTACCATTAATCCCCTAGATTTGGATCTAACGCCTGCTCCCATAGGTATGCTTCGAGGTGGGGATGTCCAAGAAAATGCGGTGATTCTCAAGGCTGTATTGCAAGGTAAAGGAACTCAGGCGCAACAAGATGCTGTTGCGTTGAATGCGTCGTTGGCGTTGCAAGTAGCAGGTTCGATCGCACTTCTGGATCACGCCCAAGGGATTAAAATCGCTAAGGATATCCTACAAAGCGGGGCAGCTTGGACGAAGTTGGAGCAGTTAGTTGAGTTTCTGGGGAATTAATTTGCGATCGCGATTGCGGGCGAAATTCTACGACATTACGCTTGATGGTGACATCGTAGTTGCCAAAAAAGTCATGGCCTAAAAGTCCAGTTTCTAGTTCCGCACCTGCGATCGCTACTGGTACTTTATTCACTATTACCCCACCAAGTGCCATCGAATTAACATAGCCCACAGGGAATTCTACAGCCCTAGAACTAGCGGTATTTGCCTTAGCTTTCCCTACTGTCACGACTCCCAAAGCATTAGCCATCTGTTGGGTGATGACAGTGCCACTGGCTCCTGTATCCACAATCATCTCAAATTGTCGCTGTCCATTGAAAGTGACTTCGACAATTGGCGTTCCACCAATTCGCCTTTTAATCGGGGCTGTAAATACTTCCTGATCTGGAATCACCACTGCTGATGAGGGCAAACCTGGCTCTATTGGTAACGGCTTTGTTTCTTGTGGAGGCGAGGTATACTTTGGTGTAATTGTTGTTTGGGGAACCACAACCACTATCCTCTTCGGTTCGGCAAGACGCACAGGGCGAGGAGTAGCTTGTTGTTGGGCATATTTAATTTGGCGGCGATATTCAGTAATTTTGGTTTGAGCGATCGCAAATTCTGGGCTTTGTCGCCGGACTCTTTGCATCAGCGCGATCGCATCCTGGTACTGATTCGCCACCAAAATCCAATCACCTGGAGATTGAGCAGAACGGCTGATACTCCAAGCACCAACCGCTTTGTCTAGCCCCTGTTCAAAAAGGCTTGGTTCGCTTTCAGACGGCTCTAGCGGCTGTACTTCTGGGGTAACTGCTGGTGTTGGTGATTCAAGGGCAGGTTCTACTGATGCCAAATCCCCAATTGGCGCGGGTTGCTCATTGCCACCAGTCACAGTGTTCCGTTTGTCTTCACTACAGGCAACACACAAAACCGCAAGAGCGCTTGATACTAAAATTAGGGTTGCACGGGATAAAAAAGACTGAAGCATAATTAATTTTAACCACCCAAGCTTTGTCAAATCCACTCCCGCCACTTTAAATTCCCACTTTAATTTTAATTAACTATCCAAAAAACTCCTAATTGCTCAACTCATGGGATAATTAACAATCGCAGTATTGAAGAATAGGTAATGGGAAATGGGGAATAGCCAATGGGGAAGAGTTTAGTACCAGCCCAATCCCCAATTCCCAATTCCCAATTCCCAATTTCCAATTCCCAATTCCCCAATTTACTATGCCCCTGACTGACGCAATACCTGCTTTACTTGTCTTGGCAGATGGAACTACTTATCGCGGTTGGTCTTTCGGTGCGACGGGAACCGCGATCGGAGAAGTGGTGTTTAACACTGGCATGACCGGATATCAAGAAGTTCTGACTGACCCTAGTTACTGCGGTCAGATTGTCATTTTTACCTATCCTGAATTAGGCAATACTGGTATCAATCTTGAAGATGAAGAATCAGATGGTCCCCAAGTGCGGGGTGCGATCGCCCGAAATATTTGTCAAAGACCAAGTAACTGGCGATCGACACAATCCTTACCAGACTACCTCAAACAAAATCAAGTACCAGGGATCTACGGCATCGATACCCGCGCCCTCACCCGCAAAATTCGGATGTTTGGAGCCATGAACGGTGGCATTTCCACAACCATTCTCGATGAGGCGGAATTGCTAGAACAGGTACAGGCAGCTCCCAACATGGCGGGATTAAATCTGGTTCGAGAAGTCACCACATCAACGGCTTATGAATGGTCAGAACCCACAATTCCAGCTTGGGAATTCAACTGTGAGGCTGCGGAAAATCTTGGAGAAGCCTTTACCGTTGTTGCCCTTGACTTTGGCGTAAAACGCAACATTTTGCGTCGCTTAGTAAGTTACGGTTGTCGGGTAATTGTTGTGCCTGCTGATACGCCACCAGAAGAAATCCTCAATTACAATCCAGATGGTGTGTTTCTTTCTAATGGGCCGGGCGACCCGGCTGCCGTCACTGGAGGGATTGCAACTGCCAAAGCGCTTTTGTTAAGTCAAAAACCCATCTTTGGTATTTGTATGGGGCATCAAATTTTAGGTCATGCGTTAGGGGCAGAAACCTATAAACTAAAATTTGGTCATCGTGGTTTAAATCAGCCTGCGGGTTTACAACAACGGGTAGAAATTACCAGCCAAAACCATAGTTTTGCTATTGACCCAGATTCTTTACCTACGGCAGTTGTGGAAATCAGCCATCTGAACTTAAACGATCGCACCATTGCCGGGGTACGTCACAAATCTCTACCTGTATTCTCTGTACAGTATCACCCAGAAGCCAGTCCTGGCCCACACGATGCCGATTACTTGTTTGAGCAATTTGTTCAAGCCATGCAAGCAGCACGTCAAGCCGCAACAGCCGAGGTTAAGTAAAAATAGGGAATGGGCACTAGCTAGGGACTAAGAAAAAGTTTTTCAATGCCCAATGCCCAATACCCAATGCCCCAAAAGATTGTAGACAACATGCTCAAAAACCATCTATACTTGAGCGTTCACTTTAACTCATGAGGAGGGAATTATTGCTGAGCCACTGAATCTAACCGTTAGCCTGAGGGGTACTCGTGAAGTCCGGGATAACTGCCAGCTATTCCGCCTCACAGGTTTGTTAGATGCCTTTTCTGAACCCACATTTCGCAAAGTGCTTGGCAGCAAGATTGAAGAGGGCCCTAAGCACATTATTTTGGATCTCTCACAAATCGACTTTATTGATAGCTCTGGCTTGGGCGCTCTGGTGCAGCTAGCCAAGCAGGCTCAAACTGCTGAAGGCACTTTGCAAATTGTCACGAATGCCCGCGTAACTCAAACGGTCAAGCTTGTTCGTCTAGAGAAGTTTCTCTCCCTGCAAAAATCAGTTGAAGAAGCTCTAGAAAACGTCAAGTAGTCTTGGTTGCTTGAACCGAGAGACTAATTCAGCTATCCAGATTCAATATCGGGTAGCTTAATTTTTAAAACTTCTGGCAGAAAACCTCTCTCCTTGTGGGAGAGGCAATAAGCCAGTTGCGCTATTATCTTTAAAGTAGAGCAATCAAAAAAATATATATACCAAGTGATTGCTGTGTAATCGCTTACTAGAACATTCGGATAAATAACCAAGTCTGAAAAAGTTGTAAAAAATACAAATTTAGCAGATTTGTCTATAGATAAACTTGACTTGATACTGTATAGTTAAAAATTGTCACTTACTAAGTAAGCATAGCAATGCTATCTAGTAACGGGGTGTATTTGATGTTCAGATTTTACCCTATCTTAGACACAGACTACAAGAAGTAGGCGAAATTTGGTTTACAAGGCGTTGACATCAGGGTGATTTTAAATGCCAACTCTCAATCAAAAAGATGAAATTAAAAAGTAACTTTGATAGTATTGATTATGCTAAGTATACTATCATGGCATACTTCAAAAAAATCAGTCTTTGCGAAGAATGCCTGCCAAATCTAGCCCGTCAAGGAATGATTTATTTGTGAAGTCACAGGAGGAAGAGCTATTAGATGGACAAGATAAAACTCCCAAGCAGAGTTTATCTTGGACTGAAGCACCCTTGGCAACCACAGGGCCATTCCAACAGATTTCCCTCTCACAAGTGCAACAAATTTCTCCTACTGCTTTAGCATATTTGGGGGATGCAATTTATGAGTTGTATGTTAGAATGTTCTATCTGCTGCCATTGCAGCGGTCGGGAATTTACCATAGTCTGGTAGTGGAGCAGGTAAGAGCAGAAACACAAGCGCTACATTTGCGATCGCTAACTCCTCATCTGAGGGACACCGAATTAGAAATTGTCCGACGGGGTAGAAATGCCGCTACAGGCCGCCCTAAGCGACTTAATCCCGAAATTTATCAACAGGCAACTAGTCTAGAAACCCTAATAGGCTATTTATATCTCACCGATTACCAGCGTCTAACCGAACTGTTGCAAATGCTTCATGTAGAAAAAGGGTGAAAACTCAATTTCACAACAATAGGTACAGCAGTAGATTAGGTTCCAGAAACTCCGGTAATCGGTATGTTCAACCATAAGCTATATCCATAAATCAAATGCAGAATAAACCGAGAAAAATCATCAACAACACTTCTACCGGCGAACCCAATCGTGGTAAACCTATAAAAATTAAGGGTAAGCGTGTTGTTAGTAATCCCACGCGCAACCCCCGGAAAATAGATAGTAACCCTATCTCTGTTGCTAATCCCACTCGTAATCCCCGGAAAATAGATAGCAACCCCATTTCTGTTGCTCCCATTCACAATCCCCGGAAAATAGATAGCAACACCATTTCTGGCAATTCTCGACAACGAAATAGCAGCTTCTCTCAGCCGCCTGTATCTACACAACCGATAGAAGAAGATAACGATCTCATCTACGGTCGTCATCCAGTATTGAGTGCGTTGCAAAATCAACGCAATCTTAACCGCATCTGGATTACTACCCGTCTGCGGTACGATCCCAGCTTTCACCATTTTCTGCTGCAAGCTAAGGAAAATGGCACCGTTATTGATGAGGTTGAACCCAAGCGCTTAGACTATCTTACCAATGGGGCTAATCATCAAGGTGTGGCAGCACAAACTGCTCCCTACGGCTATATCGAATTGGCCGACCTCATTGAACAGTCTAAATCTGTAACCGATCCCGTTATTGTAGTGGCTGACGGAATTACTGATCCCCACAACTTAGGAGCAATTATTCGCACCGCCGAAGCAATAGGCGCTCAAGGATTGGTAATTCCCCAAAGACGGGCATCTGGGATCACTTCCACTGTTATGAAAGTAGCAGCAGGCGCTTTAGAAAACTTTACTGTATCTAGAGTTGTTAACCTCAGCCGCGCCTTAGAAGAATTAAAAGAAGCTGGCTTTTGGATTTATGGTACTGCTGCAAGTGGAAGCGAACCCGTGCATACTGTAAATTTCAAAGGCCCAATCGTTTTGGTAATCGGTTCAGAAGGCGAAGGTCTGGGTATGTTGACTCAACGTTCCTGTGATTTCTTGGTATCGATTCCTCTGCAAGGTAAGACTCCCAGCCTGAATGCTTCTGTAGCAGCAGGGATGGCGCTTTATGAAATTTATCGTCAGCGATCGCTAAATACGCTGTACTTAGATAAGTTACAAAAAATTTCTTTGAAAAAATAACAGTAACAGAGTATAAAGAAATGTAAAAGATAATAAAGCACCATATCGTTTAACACCCTGTAGACGTTTATAAATCGGCGAAAAACATGAAAACCCTTTGGCATAACCTCAAGGAAGTGTTGATTAACACATTCGACTCCATCGGCCTGGCTTGGTGGGTAGAGATTGTGACGCAAAATCCCCGGTGTACTTACTACTTTGGGCCATTTCTGACTTCTTCTGATGCAAAATTTTCAAGCATTGGATACATAGAAGATTTAGAAGTCGAAGGAGCTACGGGAATTACTGTGCGTGTCAAACGTTGCAAACCTAATACCTTAACAATTGCTGAAGACTTGGGGGAAAGATTTGACCGCAAAGTACAGCCTGCCTTTGGCGGTCAGATTTAAGTTAGGCGAAAATTAAGATAATTCGTAATTCGTAATTCGTAATTCGTAATGGGCTTCTCTACGAGACGCTAACTTAATTTCGAGTTCTAATTGCGAATTATGTGGTTCAGAGGTAAAAACTCTGGGACTATTGAATACCAATTACCTGCGGATGTTCTTCCAGCCAATGGTCAATGTCATTCAGCACCTGCTGGGGGACTTCCCACGGGAAAAGATGGGCGGTATTTGAATAGCACTGCCACTGAGAATTTTGGAGGTGTTGAGCAGTTTCTAGGCTCGAATCAGATGTGATGTGGCGGTCTTGATCGCCAGCAAGTACCAAACTAGGACATTGTATTTGTGGCAAATCTGGAAGCCGATTGTATCCCGATTGAATGGCGCTATAGAGGGCACGAGTAGCAGCAGGAGAGGTTTGCAGATAAGCTGGTACTGCTTCTTTGGCGATATAGTTGTAAGTTGTGGATGTATGTTGTTGAACTAAGTAGCGGAAAAGCGATCGCTTGCCAAAAGTTTCAATATTCCATCGCCAACTCGGTTTTATATAGTTTAATAGACCAGCAATGCCAGTATATAAATTATCCTGCCAACTTATGGTCGGATGACTACCACGGGGTTTTGCGGCTGTCGCTACTAAAATCAGCCCAGTAACGCGCTCTGGTAAACGCAATGCCAGTTCCATTGCCAGAATGCCCCCAAGTGACCATCCTAAGACTAGGCATTTTTCAATATTTAAGCGATCTAGCAGCGTTTCTAAGTCAGTTAAATGGTCAGTCATATCAAAATTGCCATTCCAGCGACTTTTGCCATATCCGCGTAAATCAGGGGCAATAGTTTGATAGCGTTTTGATAAATGATTGGTGAAGACAGAAAGACTACGACCAGTACCAGGATGACCATGTAAGCCCAAAATGGGGAATCCTTGACCTTGGATGTAAACATTGAGACGTGCAGCAGTGGTAGGATAGCGATCGCTCATTACTTGCCATTCTCCCGTCTAGCGAACACAGCGATCGCTTCAGTCCTTTGTGTTGTCCGCTCTATAATCACCTCAATCTGGCCTAACCTTTCTTGCATAGTAGTTCGTTATATTATTCTTCTTGACAAATGACAAATGACAAATGACCAATAACTAAGATATTAAGAAATTGGTTCAAAAACCATTTGAGGGATCAACACTTCGTCTTGTAATTGCCCAATACCTAAAAAGCGAGTCTCTTCATCATAAACTCGCACTATTGTAGGAACATCAAAAGTTAGAGAAATTCGCTGACCTTGACACCATTTTTGAGCAGATGTTGCTGGTAAAGTAACAGATGACAGATGTTGTAAGGCTGCATCTGGACAAACGGGTTGAAATATTCCAGCTTGTAGTTGTGCTTCTAAATCAGTCAATGTAAGACTATCGGTTAAATTGAAACCACTACTTTCGGTACGAATTAAAGCCGCAAGAGTGCCACCAGTTTCTAAGTTTGCACCCAAGTCACGAGCGATCGCTCTAATATATGTACCAGAACCGCAAGCGATCGCCACATCCAATTCAGGAAAATCTCCTTCTCTCCAGTCCAAAATATCTATCCGAAAAACTTCCACTGTTCGCACTGGAACTTCTACTGTTTTCCCTTGGCGTGCTAAATCGTAGAGACGCTTACCATCCACTTGGATTGCACTGTAAATAGGTGGTATTTGCTCAATCTTGCCTTCAAATTGTGCTAATGCACTTTTCACTTCTGCCAAACTCAATCCAGCACAAGGTTGAGAAGTGATGATTTCACCTTGCAAATCATCGGTTGTAGTACGCACACCCAGGCGAATAGTGGCTTTGTAAGCTTTGTTTTCTGGCAGATATTGCAATAATCTTGTGGCTTTACCAAGGGCAATTGGTAAAACCCCTGTGGCGGCTGGATCTAAGGTTCCCGCATGTCCGACACGTTTGAGGCGCAACAATTTTCGCACCCGCGCTACACAGTCGTGGGAAGTCCAGTCAAATGGTTTGTTTAAGTTGAGAAAACCTTGAGATAACACAAAATCAATACTTACAGCTTCTAAACTCTATTAAATACTTATTTAATGCTCAAAGCATTAATATTTAGTAATTAAAGATTAATCAAGCATTAATTTATACACATTAACCACCTTTAAGATATCCTGTAAGCACTTTACCGAATAATACACACAAAATGCAGATAACGCCGAGTATGTACAGTAAATACCACATTGTCACTTATAAGTGAAACACATAAAATACTTTTACCAAAATAATCATCGATAGGGTTTTATAAACATAAATTAAATGAAAAAAGCAATTTTCACTACTACTATGTTAATTCTTTCTTCTATGTTGATTGCAAGTTGTGGTGATGGCAATAGTACTTCTCAAGAAAATAAAGTTAATCAAGCAAATACTGCAACAACTACTCCAGCTAATTCTGAATCTATTTCTGCAAATAAAGAAAAGCTAAATAACATCGAAGTTGGTAAAAAAACTAGTAATTCAACATCAAATCAAAAAACACCTATTAAAAATAACAAAACTAATGAAATTTCTCACAATAACCCGATATTGGGTACTATCAAAGATATGCAGAATGGAGACTTAAAATGCTACGTTAGTGTTGTTGATGAAAAAGGTAAATTATATGAAGGTGTCGGGGCAACATTTGAGGTTTGCGAACCAGAGAAATACGTCAATAAAAAAGTAAAGATGTCTTATGGGCTAGAGAATGTCAGTGATTGCCAAAGTTCTGAGCCTTGCGGTAAAACAATCGAAGAATGGCTGATTACCAACATAGAAATTCAAGAGTAAAAATCATAATATTTGTTTTTAAAATTGTAATTAATACAGAATAACCGATAAGTGCTATATACTTCTACAAATCAAGTTGATGATGGGGAAAGTTGATCGATTGGGAATACCTTTGGTAAGCTGACTGTAACTTTAGTTCCTTGCCCCACTTCACTAAATAAGGTGATATTGCCACCATGTAATTCTACACAACCTTTAGCGATCGCCAATCCTAAACCCGTGCCAGGAATTGTATCAACGTTACTTCCACGACAGAAGGATTGAAACAAATTTTCTTGATCTTTAATCGGGATACCAATTCCTCGATCTTGGATGTAAAAGATCACCTCTGATTCTTTACCGATCAGGTGGAACTCTACAGCACCTCCATCTGGAGAGTACTTAATTGCATTAGACATTAAGTTAATAAAAATTTGCTGCAACAGTCCCCGATCGCCCCAAAAGCCTTGGGTATGCCCAGTAATTTGAAAAATTAATTCGTGGCGATCGCCTGTTGTTTCTCGCTCTTGTTCTATAAGATCAGAAAAGAATTGCAGCAAATCTAGTGGGATTGGCTTAAATTTGGGTTTTTCTAGTTCAAATTGATTAACCAGAAGCATATTATCCACAAGTTTGGACATATACCTTGTTTTCTGTTCAATAATTCCTAAAAACCTTTGTTGTTTAGACTCATCCAGTTGCTGACTATATTTTGCCAAAGTTGATGCAGCCGCCAGAATTGAAGTTAGCGGCGTTCGATATTCATGAGAAACTGTTGCAATAATTTGGGATTTAAATACATTGAGTTGCTTTTCTTTCGCAAGGGCTGCTTGAGTTTGGGCTAGTAATTCAGCTTGTTGGATAGCGATCGCTAATTGTACCGAAACTTCATTGAGCATTTGGGCATCATCAGTTTGCCAATGTCGTTCTCCAGAATTATGGTGAGCAATCAACAAACCCCAAAGCTTGGGAGTTGGGTTCCCATTGTTACTCAAATTAATGGGAACTACTAGATTTGCATTAGTATTAAATTCCTCTTTCAGGCTGACACAATTACACAACCCAAGCTCATAAATATAAGGGATTGGGGATTGGGAATTGGGCATTAGGCATTGAGAAACGTCTTCCCTATTCATCAGTTCTCTGTCTTCTTGTCTCCTCGTCCCCTTGTCCCCAGTTCCTAGTCCCCAATCCCCAGCCGTGACGCGATCGCACAATGCTACAGTGCGAAATGAATCAACTGATGATGCAACTATTTTACCGTCAGTATCTGGGGCGAACTGATACACCATCACGCGATCGCACTTTAGAAGTTGCTGTACTTCTGCTACAGCTGTATTCAAAATTTGCTCTAGGTTAAGAGACTGGCGAATTCGTAAAGCAGTTGTCGCAATTAAGCGCTGTCTTTCCTGAGTTTTGCTGAGTTGGGCTTGCAAGTATGATTGCTTAATAGCGTTTCGGACTGCTAATTGCAGTACATCCTGTGTCAGATTATGCTTCACCAAATAATCCAGCGCACCCCGTTTCATGACTTGCACAGCCACTTCTTCATCGCCTCGCCCTGTCAACATAATCACAGGGACAGAAGTCTTAAATATCTCCTGCTGCATTTGATCGAAGAGTTCTATCCCACTCATATCAGGTAGGCAAAAATCCAGCAGAATGGCATCGCAGCGGATTTTCTGGCACAAAGCAAGTCCTTCTTCTGCACAGTCTGCCTCAAATATCTGGTAGGACTGGTGCGGATCTTTCAACAGATATCGGCGATAGATTTTCCGATCTGCTGCACAATCATCAATGATGAGTAGCGTCCATGTATCCAACATATACAAGTATGAGGATCGGGGAACTATGTAGATCCCTTTTATCCAGATTGGTTTTTATTGCATAATTCTAAAAATAATATAAAATAAGTATAAATAAAATCTAAATTCTTTAGTAATCCTAAAGAAACATCAAATACTCAAAAACAGCAAAATGGGGAAAAAGAATCTAGCAGAGACAAACAGACACAGTGACTCAAAGAAGGAAATGTCTCTGTGCCCTTTGAACCGTCTCTTTTATTATCCTTTCCCTACTGCCTCGTCAACAGGCAATAAACAAATTAATCCAAGACTGGCGGCATATTGGCTTCAAGCCAGTAATCCACAAATGCCTGGATCGTCTTTTTTAGTTCCTGAGCATCCATCGGCTTTACCAGATATCCATTTGCGCCCTTTTGGTAGCACAACTCAATATCCTTGGGGTTAGATGATGTGGTAAAAACAACGATGGGGATTTCCTTGAAACTCTTGTCTTGCTTGAGCCGATCTAAAATGTCACGGCCATCAATACCGGGCAAATTCAGATCGAGCAAGATCACAGAGGGTCGTAATGCTACTTTAGAGTTGGGTAAGTTTTCGCCTTTGCTATGGGCATCACTGTCCTGTTGATACAGGAACTCTAAAACCTCATCCCCATTAGTACAACGATGTATGGGGTTCTGGACGGACATGAGCCGCATCAGACGTTGTAGCATCCGAAAATCTTCATTGCTGTCCTCAACAACAAGCAGAGGTTCATGAAGTTTTTTTGTCATTCGTGGTCTTAAAAGAGCTTAACAAAAATATATATTTGGTTATTATCTTAAACTATTCCAGCGTGAAATAGAAAATAGAGCCAACACCTACGGTAGATTCAACCCAAATTTGGCCGTTATGAAGCTCAACAATCTTTTTAACAATAGCTAATCCTGCACCTGCTCCTCCACCGTACTTTTCCTGAGAGTGCAGCCGCTTGAATAATCTAAAGATAGTTTCTAAGTGATGCTGTGGGATGCCAATACCGTTATCTCGGATATAAAAGATTGGGCATGGGGCATGGGGTATGGGCAAGAGGACTTGGGGACAAGGAGAATTGGGGACAAGGGGAAAGATTTGTTTCAAGTTCTCACCTCTTGTCCCCTTGTCCCCTTGTCCCTTTGTCTCCCCTGCTCCCCCTGCCTCTTCTTGAGAAAGGTAGCCAATCTCAACCCATTGCTCTGCTTTATCGTTGTATTTGAAGGCATTACCAAGCAGGTTACTGAAGACTTCATTAACGAGAACTCGATCGCACTGAATTGTTGGTAAAGGCCGAGGAATGCGAATATCCACAAGCCCACAGCCTTGGCGACTAGCATGAAAGACATTAATTACTTGGTTGAGCAATTCGTTGAGATCGGTTGCTTGCTCTCGGAGATGTGCTTGTCCTAACTGCGATAGTCGCAGCAAAGCATTAATCAGAGTTTCCATGCGTACAGATAAGGACACTACTGTTTGCAAGCACTCAATGCCGTCATCATCTAATACTTGGGCATAGTCTTCTAGCAGCACCGTCGAGAAGTTATAAATGCCCCGCAAAGGTTCTTTGAGATCGTGAGAAGCAGCGTAGGCAAAGGATGCTAGTTCTTGGTTACTGCGTTCTAACTCCAGGTTGATTTTCGCTAATTCATCCGCTTTCGAGAGGACAATACCAACGATCGCATTACTCAGAGCGATCGCACTTTCAAGTTCACACCCTTTCCAAGGTAAAGAAGTTAATCTAACCGTTTCTTGCCATTGTTCAAAAGATTTTCGGGGAGACAGGGTATAGCTACCATCTGTTTGAGCTTGAATGGATTCTTGTGGATTTCCTGCCCAGTGTACTGTTTGGATAACTTCAGGGCGGAACCAAAGAATATAATAACGCCGGACTTTAGAAATTCGCAGCAGCAACAAACCACTGGCAGTATCTTTAAATATGAGTGCTTCTGGATAAAGCTTCGGCAGAGAATCTGTAGAAAACAGGTTGTCACTAACTTGAGTATCTGCCCATTCAATTAACGCTCGCACCTGATCAATATTTGGTGTGGTTCCCACAAGGTTAATTTCATTATCCAGACAAACAGCCGCTCCAGAGGCACTGACAAAATCTAGCAAGCGGATTTCCGGTTTGATTAAGGCATCGATAAAGTTGTCTGCTTGGGAAATGGACTCAAGGAACTCAGACTGTAGCGATTTGAGTTTTACCTTATAGTCCCATTCCGAAGAACTAATTTTGTGCGCTAACTCTGAAGATACGATTTGTCCCAAAAATTCGCACATCTTGCGTACTTCGTAGGAAATATACTTTGGTGTTTGATGATGGCAAGATATTAATCCCCAAAGTTTCTGCTCTTGAATAAGTGAAATCACCAAAAGAGCCTTCACTCCCATATTTTGATGATATTCAGCACAACACCAATCAAAACTCCGTAGCACAGAGTAGCTTAAATCAAGATGCTGATGTGTTGTCGGATTTTGCGTTGGAACTAGCTGGACAGATTCGGCCGTCAAATCGGGAAGAAATCGCAGAAAGCATCGTGTGTATAACTCCCTAGCCTGCGCTGGAATATCCGTAGCGGGATAATGAAGTCCTAAATAAGGTGATAAATCTTCCCGTTTTACTTCTGCAACAACAGAACCCGCTTCCGACTCATCAAATTGATAGACCATTACCCGATCAAAACCGATGATTTTTTGGACTTCTTCAGCCACTAAGTGCAAAAATTCTATCAGGTTTGATGTGCTTTGCATTTTTGCGATCGCTTCACCTGCCAAAGCATGAAAGCCTAGAAAACTCACCTCAGATTTTGAGTCAGTCGGTTCTAACTCCAGAATCACACCCTCTTCTGTACGATGAGCGATCGCATCAAAATCTCGTACCCCATCCGAAGTATTTATTGATACTTTAAAAGTATTGGGACTGCCAATTTTTTTTACCAAGCACTGCTTTACAGCTTCTACTTGTTGAGCTTTTAATAAATAGCTCAATGGTTTACCAAGCAAATCTTTTGGCTCTTTACCTACATAAGCTTGGGTATTGTTGCTAACTTGCAGTATCTCTAACTGAGTACTGAGTGCTAGTAGTACACCATGAGGTTGAATAGAGCCAGGTATATGAATAGGTTTGCGATCGTGGTTAGTCAGAGCAGTCGCTTGGGTAGTAGTATTTTTAGGCTGGCTCATAAATCAACTTATGTAAAGCTGAATTTTACAATAGCGCAATTAATTGTCACATTTCTTTAAAGTATATGCCGATAAGGATGAATGCGATCGCATATCATTTGTGCTTGTTATGGTTTTTTGAGGTAAGTAGGTAAGGGCAAATAATTAAAAGATCGGGTAGAGTATATTACCGCTTCCATAACGGACTGAAAATACAGATTATGGTATATTCAAAGTAGATACGCATAAGAGTCTAAAGTAGATGTGTCAAGCTCCGAAAGTTTTACGTTTGGGCGTGTAATTCTCTAAGAAAGTATTTAAAGGTAGCTATGACCACAGTTGTTGCTAAGTGGGGAAACAGTCTAGCTATTAGACTTCCGAAAGCTTTAGCTGAACAAGTTAATGTAAAAGAGGGAACAGACATAACTTTCAGCGTTTCAGGTAATAGTATTGTCATCACGCCGCAGCAGCGAAAAAAATATACGCTTGATGAATTATTGGAAGGTATGACTCCAGATAATTTCCATTCTGAAATAGATACCGGATCTGCTATGGGGAATGAAGTTTGGTAATTAAACCATACGTTCCAGATAGAGGTGATATTGTCAAGTTAGACTGTGGAACTACAACGCAAATTACGGCTGATTCTATCCGAAGTGTATTAGCATTAAGAACATCAGGAATGTCATTTGAAGATATTGCTAAAACACTTAGTGCAGAACTAAAACCTCAAGGGCGTGAGCAGATGGGCTATCGTCCTTTTTTAGTTATGTCGCCATTAAAATACAATCAAATGGCTTCCATAGTTCTAATTTGTCCAATTACTAATCAAAAAAAAGGTCTTAACTTTGAAGTTCCGCTTCCTGATGGAATGATAACCAGTGGCGTAGTGTTAGCCGATCAGATCAAATCACTAGACTGGAAAGTTAGAAAGGTTTTGTTTGTAGAGAGAGTTCAAGAGGATCTAATTGAAGAAGTGCAAGCAAGAATTGAACCTCTGATTTTATAAAGGTGCAAATAAACTCTACAGACGTAATAAATTACGTCTGTATAAATCAAACAAAAATCATTACATGCAGCAATGCAACACCAATATCCAACATCCAAAATCCGAAGCTGACTATGGTGTTGGGAACTTTTTTTTTACGGTTTTGGCTCCTTGCATATCCAGCAATTGAGCTAATTCGGTTGTATTCAATGACTTGACAAGACTTAAACCAAGAGACTTACTAGAAATGCTTTGAGTGTAGGCGGCGTTCAGGTAAGGGGTGTATTGTGGTTTTCCTGCAATGTATGTTTGGAAGAAAGGTAAACTTAAAACATTCATGTAACGACGCGCTTGCGAAGCATCGCCAATCATATCAGTAGGTAATGCTACTTGTTGATTTGCAGGATTGCCATTACCAATGGTGGAAAAGTGAGTACCACCTACAAGCATGACGAGATACTTTTGGGAATTCGCAAACCAGGAGAAAGGTAAAATTTGCTCAGATAAAGCTGGTGCAACTGTATCATCACTACTGCTGACAATCATCACTGGAGTTTTGATTTGACTTAAGCCAGCTTTGCCGAAAATAGAACTAGTAATGGGATTAACTGCGATCGCAGCTTTTACTCTCTCATCCCGCAGGTTATAATCCTTGCCAGACTTGCTGATGCTCAATTCTAAAGCGCGACACTGGAGCAGTAAAGACATATTCCAGGTTTTTTGCAGTGCTGCTGGTTGACAGTCTTGTTTTAGCTGCTCAAAGTTGATTTTTGCGCCTGCCAGGGCTAAGGCTGTGTAGCCTCCCAAAGATTGACCAAATACTCCGACTTGTTGCAGATTTAAGCGACCTTTAAACCTTGAATCAGATTGATTACCTTTTTCCAATTGATTCAATATATATGTGACATCCAAAGGTCGGTCTTGAAATTCACCTGGTTCTGCTACTTCAACGGCGTGTCCCTTTAGCAGAGAACGTAATTGTTTAGCATCGCTACCAGGATGATTAGGAACGACAACGGCAAATCCATAAGAAGATAGGTGCGTAGCTAAATATTGAAAGTTGCTGCTATCTAAACCCAAGCCGTGAGAAATTACAATTACGGGTGCAGTCTTTTGAACATTGGGAATGTAAACATCAGTTAATAAAAGCCGGTTGCGCTTTGAGTCAAAAAACTTTAGGGTGTATTTTTGCGACTTAAACTTGCCAGGAACCTTTAAATCAGGCAATTGCGAGAGATTTGGTTGTGGAGTGGTAGCAGCTTCTATTTTAGACTCTTGAGAAACTGCTGCGATCGCACTATGGGTTTGGTTAACAAGTTTCTCTAATTCCGTAGCTATTTCTAAAGTCTCTGCAACATCAAGACGAATGCTGCTGCTGGGGTATTTACGCAACACATTCAAAAGTGTCAAGCCTCCCGATTCAGCAGAGGCTGAAATTAGCGCCGAACGCAAATTACCAAATCCTGGTTGACTGGTTTTAATGACTTGCGCCAACCGATGCAGCAAAAATTCTCCTTGCGGTGTGTAGAGAAGTTGCGAAAGTACTACCGGACTAACTTTCACACGATTAAGTAAAATCCGTCGCAATTCTGGAAGCTGTTGTAGAGGAAGATATTGCTGATACGCTGCCAAATCTTCGTTAATTACACCTGTTTTGGCATAGTTTTCTAAAGTGTTGACTGAAATGGAAAGCTCTAAGGCTGAATAAGATGCATAAATCCGCTCTGCTGCCAAGACAGAATTGCTAATTCCAAACGTTGGCAGCAGTGTTGAGAGAACCAGCAATAGGGAATTTTTTCTGAGGCTGCTGGCCCAATTACCAAACAAACTATTCATCGCTCAACTGTTTCGGTGGTCTGGTTTTATCAGGTGTTGGCTTTGGTAGTTATTCGGACACCCTGCTTGGTTTACTTTAAGTTTTTAGCCTCAATTTTATCAAAACAGAATTTAGGAGTCAGCCGTTATAATTCAGTATGAATTTTGTATGACTTGCGAATGTAGAAAGCTTTATCTGACTCCTGAATTCTGATTTATGAATTCTTCTTCAAGAATTTTTCTCTGGGCTAGAAAGTCAAAAATCAGATCCTACAGTGTCACACAGATGGGTAAAGTATCCATCTTATAATGAGTGACTCCCGTAGTTCGCCTTCACTATCAAATCATAACAAATAAAAAATACTGTGCCTCAGTATTTATGTTGTAGCTTTGAATATTGCACGGATTCTATAGATAAAAAAACAGTAAAAATCCTGAAAATCCTTACTACTAATCAGCTTTTCCTAATGCGATGGCTACTGAACCTGTAACTACTAAACCTGCTCCCAATATTGCTACGAAACTGAAGTGTTCTGATGGTATCCAATTAGGTGCAATAACTGATACAACTGCAACTGCTATTAATGTCACAACGGGAGCTAAAGCTATTACGGCACTTACTCGTGATGCTTCCCAATGTTCTAATGATTCGGAAAAAGCACCGTAAGCGATTAAAGTATTAAAAGCACAAAAAAGCAACATTCCTAAATGGAAAGGATTGAGTATCAAAAGTGATTTTACTTTGGCTAGAGGAGTGAATAATAAAGCACATCCACCATAAATAATCAGCATGATGCTGGCGGAAGATAAAGATTGTAATAACTGCTTTTGTGCTAAAGCATAAATCGCCCATGACATTGAGCCTAGCGCTATGAAAACACTACCTAGTAGATATGTGCCATGCGCTGTAATTAGATTCGTTAGTTGTTCACGAAAAAATAAAACATAACCACAAATCATTACACTGACACCAATCCATTGATACAGCCGATAACGTTCTTTAAAAATTACTAACCCTCCAAAACCTAATAAAAGGGTAGATAATTGAATCAGAACTTCAGCGTTAGCAGGTGATGTTAGTGATAAACCTTGGGTAAAAAAGAAGTAATTAATCCCTAAGAATAGTGTAGCGATCGCTAATAATTTCCAAGAAGCAGAACGTAGTTGTTCTAACTTTGGTAACTTGCCACGTATTCCTAAATACACAGCTAGTAGTAAAAATGATACCGAAAATCGAAACCAAACGACGGTATAGACATCAAGTACTTGCAGAATTACTGCCAGAGCAATAGGTAAAATTCCCCACAATAAAACCGTTAATAGCGATAATACTAGCCCTAAGCGCCAGCGACCAGAACTTTGATGTAGTGACATTCAAGTATCCTACTCAAAGTAGGGCTGATGAGAAGTTAAAACATATCTAATTTGCATATCTAAATTTTACAATTTTTTATTGATAATCTATCTTAATAGCTTAGTGAAAAAATTAAATGTAGAACGGCTTATCGACCCTACTCAATTTATTTTTAGTGCTAAATCGTGGCGTTTCTTGTTTATAGAAAATTTGTAAATAGCGTAATTACTTTACATGAATATTAAAATTCAGGGTTACACGTAAACGTATAATTTGTTTCAGTTTTAATTTAGTACAAAGCATTATGGGGTTTATACTCATCTTAAGCTTAGTAATTTCTATTACAAGCTTATCCATTTACTGACTACTGACCTCAAAAAGTCGATTTTTACTCAAATCTATGGTGACAAAAATAAAGCGCCAAGAGTGGAGATTTAAATATGGCAAGCTTAACTACCTGAGATCAAAATTTTTAAAGACTATAACAATTGCTGTCATTATTATGGCAGCAATACTAGCTGGAAATACTGTCTCAGCCCAGGTTACGCCATCGCCTCTACCTTCGCTCAAAAGCATATCGGTTCCACAGCCGGACAATCTTGGAGACTTCGTAAAAGACAAAGTAGCCGCCGTAAAGTTAGGAAAAACTCTTTTTTGGGATATGCAGGTTGGGAGCGACGGCGTAACTGCCTGTGCTAGTTGTCACTTCCATGCTGGGGCCGACAATAGATCCAAAAATCAGATTGCTCCTGGACTTTTACGGATTAACCCTGATGGTACGGAGAATCCAGATGCAGTTTTTAATGTTGGTGGACTACCAAACTACCAACTCAAACCAGGAGATTTTCCTTTCCACAGTAACGATGTCAGTTCTTCTCAGGGGATCTTCAATAGTAAGTTTGTTGATGTCACACCTGGTAATGCAGAAGACAAAGTAACAAACGAGCCAGATCCAGTGTTTAACGTGGGAGGCGTTAATGTGCGCCGCGTCGAGCCGCGTAACACTCCAACCGTGATTAATTCAGCATTCAACTTCCGCAACTTCTGGGACGGAAGGGCACAAAATATCTTTAATGGGGTGAATCCTTTCGGTTTAAGAGATCCTAATGCTGCGATCGCTAAAGCAGCAAACCCAAATAAACTAGAATTTGTCAAAGTCAGTCTGAAGAATTCATCTTTGGCATCCCAAGCGGTTGGCCCGCCACTAAGTTCCTTTGAGTCGTCTGCTGATGGTCGAACTTTTCAAGAAATTGGTGATAAGTTCGGGCGAATTGACAGAAGATCCCTCAGCGCTGGTAAAGGTAAAAAGCTTCCCCGAAAACTTGCGAAAAAGTTATTACCTCTCAGACCGCTAGGTAAGCAGGTAGTGCATCCACAAGACAGCGTTTTAGGTGCAGATAGTAGATCGCCCAAACCCGGACTCAAAGATAAAACTTATGGGCAGCTAATTCAAGATGCTTTCAAGCCGGAGTGGTGGAAGTCTAATCAACTCATCCAAGTTGATGCTGAAGGTAGAAGGACTTTTGTCAAAAAGCCCGATCGCTCCTTGGAGACTAATGAGTACACATTAATGGAGTACAACTTCTCGCTATTCTTTGGGCTGGCAGTTCAGTTGTACGAGTCTACACTCATTTCCAATGATACGCCCTTCGATCGCTTCTTAGAAGGAAGCACTAATGCCCTAACTTCTGAGCAGCAACAAGGGAAACAACTGTTTGAGGGCAAAGCTTTCTGTATTGCTTGTCACGTTGGATCGGAATTGACAGCTGCTTCAACAAGCAATGTGACTAAAGAAGGACGAATCAAACGTGCGCCCTTCCCGCCAAACTCCCCTGAAGACACTGGCTTCTTCAATATTGGTGTCACACCTGTTACAGAAGACCCTAGTTTAGGTAGTAATGACGCTTTCGGTAATCCGCTTTCAGAAGCACGATTGGCTCAGTTAGGGAAATTCCAGCTTCTTCTTGGCGAAAACCCTCCCATCCTGAATCCACCGTTGAATTCTAGTGAAGCTGTGTTTGCAGCCGGAGGTTTCAAAGCACCTGGACTTCGCAATGTGGAACTTACTGCTCCCTACTTCCACAATGGAGGTCACGCAACCTTAGAGCAAGTGATTGATTTTTACAATCGGGGTGGTGACTTAGGGCTTCTTCCCCCACTGCGTCTTTCACCGGAAGAAAAACAGCAATTGGTCGCCTTTTTAAAAGGTCTGACTGATGAGCGAGTTCGGTATGATAAAGCGCCTTTTGACCATCCGCAACTGTTCGTCCCCAATGGACATCCATCAGGTAGCTCTACAGCCGTTATCAATGACGGTACTGGCAAAGCTACGGATAGTCTATTAGAAATTCCTGCTGTTGGTAAGAATGGTGGTAGTGGTACTCCAAATTTCTTGAGCTAACTAGCCATTTTCTATTACCTTAATCAAAGAAAAATCATAAACCTTTATTTTTAATAGGTTTTGATCAATCTAAGTGTAGGTTGGATTAAGGAACGAAACTCAACACCAAAAACTACTTTTAACAAGGGGTTTAAGACAAGGAGCTTAAGCCCCTTGTCTGTTTAAGTAAGTCAGGTGAGGGAGTGAGTGAGGGAGATGAGGAAGATGAGGAAGATGAGGGAGATGAGGAGATGAATTAATAACCAATGCCCCATGCCCAATGCCCAATTCTTTAAAAGAAATCAGCCATCCAAGGCGAAGCACCTGCAAATATTTGCGTAGCTGCTAAAATAGCCGTTTCTGTACCATTCAGTTTTCCTGCTATTTGCAAATCGTAGGGGGTAAACAAGCTTGTATATAATGGCGCTAATTCCCGGATATCTAGCTGCAATTCACCTTTTCCACCTTTTGTGACTTCACCACGTCCGTTGGCGACGGAAAGAATAAATTTACCATTATTTTCAGTTAGCAAATTATCTTCAATTTCTAAGTGCAATTCGGCTTGGATTCCCGGTGGATAACCACGCAATTCCAGCGCCTTGACTGCATCTATTATCCGCAGCAACCAACGACTTGTAGTCTTAATCTTGGCAGTTTGCTCTGGTAGCAGCAATGTCAGGGAATCAATTGCAGAACTCTTCCATCGCACCTGTTGAATTTGAGAGCGATGACTTGCTAGAAAAGACCAAAAACTTTGTGCAGCATCAACTGTACTCAGTACCCAATCTTTTACGAAGAGGATTTCACCATTATTTGTTCGCTCTTGAGTAAAGATGATATAGCCTTGGGGTTGGTCTTTAGTACCAATCAAATAGGTATAGACTATTTCCTTATCATTTGGTTGAATTATTCGTTCCCAAATTGCTGGATGTCGGTCTAAATATCCATGCGTTTGTCTCGCCTGCTGCTGATATAGCTCATGAAAGACTTCATGATTGATGCTTGCTACTAATTCTAAAGGTAGGGGTTGCTCCCGTACTTGGATATTCTGGGTAGCAATCTCCCAAATACACCAGCTACCCCCCTGCTCATAACCTACTTTTCGATACAAGCTTTGAACAGCTGGATAAAGGGCGGAAATTGCTATACCTCTATCGTAAAGTTCTTTGAGAGTATGCTGCATAAGAGCGATCGCAGCCCCCGAACCCCGATATTCTGGAGCAATGCCCACTACAGCAATTCCTGTCATTGGTACACGTTGACCACCCCACCACTGACCCATGTCGAGAGTTGCTAATCCACCAGCTACTTGCTCTAATCTCCGAATAATACGGAAATTTTCTACGCCAATCATCTTGATGTAAGCTTCCTCACCACCAAGGGCGCTGATGAAACACTGTTCAAGGATATGTTCCAACTGTTGGATATCCTGTGGATAGGCGAGAGTGCTGTATTCAAATTGAGCCATCATCTCTGATACCACTAGTATTACAAAACCATCCGCCAGTTATACAGAATTCATTCTGGATTCTGACTCCTGACTCCTGAATTCTGTTTGATAAATATACTATGCGATCGCGCGGATTAGACAAGATAGAAATACCATATTGAAATTTAATTTGTATAGCTGGGCACTCTAGATTAAAGAAACATACTGGAGACTTATTCTTATGTCCACGACCTCAATTAGTGCAACACTGGCACAAACACAGAGAGATGCTGTGTTCCAAGCGATCGCTACGATTAAAGAAAACTTACCATTTTTAGTTGATTTGAGTGCAGATGACCGAAAAGCTTTACCCAAGATGGGAGATAAAAGTCGGGCGTTTGTAAGCAAAGCATTAGAAGTAGCGACGCAAAATCCAGAGTTCTTACCGCGATCGTTTGACATAGATGAGATGCGGAAAGATGTCCAGTTGTTTGAAGCGTTGTATCCACTATTGCTCTCGTTGACACAATTGCAAGATTTGGTAGATGATACATCCTTGGCAGTAGGCAGCGAAGCTTATGCAGCCGCCTTGCAAGTATATAACTATGCTAAAGTCAGTGGTCAGGGGACAGGTTTAGATACGATGGTTGAAGAAATGGGGCAACGATTTTCTCGTAAAAATCGGAAAGTCAAATCTCAACAGGTAGCACCGTAGGAAATAACTCATCAATTGCACTGTTGAAGTGCAAGTTTAAAGCTCAAAGCTTGAACGTTCGAGCAAAAAGGTCGGAGTTTCGAGTTCAAAGGCTCAACGTTCGAGCAAAAAGGTCGAAGTTCCGAGTAAAAAGGCTCAACGTTCGAGCAAAAAGGTCGGAGTTTCGAGTAAAAAGGCTCAACGTTCGAGCAAAAAGGTCGGAGTTCCGAGTTCAAAGGCTCAACGTTTGAGCAAAAAGGTCGAAGTTCCAAGTTCAGAGGCTCAACGTTGAGATTTTGAGAGCGATCGCAAAAGCATTTAAAATACAGTTCGGTTAAGATCCCTGATGGATCTGGTTTTTCAAATCATCTATACTTGGTTTTTACTGTCAATGTAGAAGTTCCATAGCAATCCTAAATGATCTCCAGATCCCTGATTTCTTGAAGAAGTCGGGGATATAATTTTAATTTTTAACGAATGATTTAGAATTTCTATAACTTAATCAAATACTCATGAATGTTGTAATAAATTTATTGCTTTTTTTGCTGCCAATTCTGAGTAGCTTTTGGATTGCCCAAACTTTCAACCCTTTATCTTCTTACCAGGCTCTCCATGCTATAGACGGAGCGGCTTTATATAAAAAAGAATTACCCAATGGGAATGAAGCCTATTTACAAGTTATCAATCTCCGCAAAATACACATAGACCAAATTATCGGAGAAGTAGATAATATGGGTATAAATGAGGGTAAATATTATCAGGGAGAAAGTAAATATTACAGTCCTTTTTTCAAAAGACATTTGTTTTCTGAAGTTGCAGAAGAATATAAGAAATTTTACTCAAATAACGTTTTTTCAATAATTAATTGTTCTTTTTTTGAGCAATACGAGTCTAGTACTCAATTATCTTTTCCAATTAAATTAAATGGTGTAGTCATCAGTGGTGGTAATAGCCCTTATGGGCCAATCAAACAACCAAAAGATAAATACTACAGTAATATTCGTCTCAAAGCTCTAGTCTGGGATAATAAGCAGGCATACATTACCGATTACAACCAGGTTAGCGGCGCACCTCTCAACCAAAATAGAGTCAAAAATGCGATCGTCACTTACCGATACAGCGATCATCCAGCAAAAGTCTTAGCTCAAAACCAAGCAAATAAGTATCAAGTCATCGGTACTCTAGACAAAGATGGTGTTAAAGGTGACGAGTTATTGTTGGTTATGACGGTGAACAAAGCAACTCTGGATGAGGCAGCCGATTTATTACGTAAATTAGGAGTTAAAGGCGACATCATTACTGTTGACGGCGGTAGATCAACTTATTTGTTCAATTCCCAGAACGGAAATATTATTGTTCCCCAACTGTCTAATCCGCAAGAAAATCCTGCCTTCCGAAACCTTCCTCATTATTTGGGATTCCGTAAGACAACTAAAAATCAGGTTCCACCAAAAATACTGATTGGTCAGCTAACTGCTAAAGTACTTCCCAAGAAGGATCAGCCCTATTTAATCTTGTGGCAGGATAATTTTGATAGCGATGTCTCGATTAAGCTGTACGATGGAGACAAACTTATCCAAAATATTTCTTCCCGTACCGCTAGCGATGGTGTTTATGAGTGGATACCACGTATTTCTGTAAAAGAAGGCTATTTTATTCGTATTTCTAGCTGGAAAGACCGAAATATCTTCGGGGACTTGCAATTTTAATCAAGATAAACGCTGTTTTTAGCGGTGCGGAATGGGAGATTGGAATGGATAACGAGCTAAACGCAAACCTCTTAACAAGTTTGGCGGTATGGCAGCGATCGGAATTGTTATCGTCTCTCACAGTAAACAACTAGCTCTAGGTGTGCGGGAACTCGCCGCGCAAATGGTTCAGGGCCAAGTTTCCATCGCTGTTGCAGCAGGTATTGAAGATCCTGAAAATCCATTGGGTACAGATCCGATTCAGGTTTATGAAGCGATCGCTTCTGTTTTCTCTGATGATGGTGTTTTGGTATTGATGGATTTGGGTAGTGCTTTGCTAAGTGCAGAAATGGCCATTGAGTTTTTGCCAGAAGCACAGCAACAAAAAGTGTATTTGTGTGAAGCACCTCTAGTAGAAGGTGCAGTCGCTGCTGTTGTTGCGGCGGCGGCTGGTAAAAACATTCACCAAGTCATGGCGGAAGCACGCGGCGCACTCCTAGCAAAAGCAACTCAATTGGGTGTAAGTCCGTTATCTGTTGTTAGTGACAACATCGAAGTAAGAAATTCAGAATTTCCCGTCAAAGAAATCCGGCTAATTGTCAGCAATCGCTTAGGATTACACGCCCGTCCCGCAGCCCAGTTTGTGGGAACCGTCGCCCGCTTTCAATCCCAAATTCTAGTACAGAATTTAACTAGAAATACTGAGCTAGTTCGGGGTGACAGTATTAACCAAGTCACCACTTTAGGAGTGCGTCAAGGACACGAACTAGTAATTACTGCCACTGGTTCGGATGCAGATGAAGCGCTGGCGGCATTACAGGCGTTATTCGCAAATAATTTTGGTGAAGATAATGTTGCCTTGAATTCTCCACCAGTATTTCAGCATGAAGTTACCCCAGCAACTCACGGCGAACTTTCAGGAATTGCCGCTTCTGGGGGAGTAGCGATCGCACCTGTGGTTAATTATCAACCCACTCACATTACGATTACGGAATATCATGTAGACGATCCTGAATCAGAGTGGCAAAGAGTACAAGCAGCAATTCAAACTGCTCGACAAGAAATCCAAGCAGTTTTTTCACAAGCATCTCTGCAAATTGGTGACGCTGAAGCCGCCATTTTCGATGCTCAATTACTATTTTTAGAAGATCCAGTATTGTTGGAAGCGGCTCATCAGCGTATTTTAGACCACCATATAAATGCTGAAGCAGCTTGGCAAGCCGTAGTAGATGAGGTGGTGACTTCCTACCGAACACTTGAGGATGCTTATCTGCAAGAGCGAGTTGAGGATGTTATCGACGTAGGGCAAAGAGTACTACGATTACTAGCTGGGAATGCCCCTGCTAACTTGCATCTTGCGGAACCGGCAATTTTAGTAGCAACTGATTTAACCCCCTCAGATACTGCTAGATTAGATCCGAAAATGGTGTTGGGTATTTGTACAACTTCTGGTAGCGCCACTTCCCACAGCGCCATCATCGCCCGGACATTGGGTATTCCCGCAGTTTTGGGAGTGGATTCCCAGGTGTTGCACTTGGCAGATGGTACACTCATGGCGCTTGATGGTGAAAGTGGCAAGGCTTGGGTAGAACCAGAATCACATATCCTAGATTTACTGGAGGCAAAGCGAGAGGCTTGGCAAACTGCCCAACAGGAAGCACAAGCTACAGCACACCAGCCAGCAATTACTCTTGATGGTCGGCAAGTTAGCGTTTTCGCCAATATTGGTAGTATAAATGATGTGCAAGTTGCTGTGGCTAGCGGTGCAGAAGGAGTGGGATTACTCCGCACAGAGTTTCTTTATCTCGATAGGACAAGTGCCCCTACAGAAGAAGAACAACTTGAAGTGTATCAGGCGATCGCCCAAGTTTTAGATAATCGTCCGCTAATTATTCGTACTTTAGATGTCGGTGGTGATAAGCCACTTCCTTATTTGAGAGTCGGGTTTCCAGAAGCTAACCCTTTCTTAGGCTGGCGGGGAATTCGTTTCTGTTTAGATCATTTGGATTTATTTAAAACTCAGTTACGGGCAATCTTGAGAGCCAGTGTAGGACACCAAATTAAGATCATGTTACCGATGATTGCCACTGTGACAGAGGTACGTGCAGCTAAGGTAATTTTGGGTGAAGTGCAGGCTGAATTAAATCAAGCTGGTATCCCCTTTGATGCAGCGATGAAAGTAGGGATTATGGTGGAGGTTCCGTCAGCAGTTGCGATCGCAGATCAGTTAGCAGCTGAAGTGGACTTCTTTAGTATAGGGACTAACGACCTGAGTCAGTACGTCATGGCTAGCGATCGCACTAATCCCCGCGTGGCAAATTTGGTTGATGCACTACATCCAGCAGTGCTGAGAATGGTGCAGCAAACTATCAAAGCTGCCCATGCTGCGGGCATTTCGGTAGGATTATGTGGAGAATTGGCAGCAGATACTGTAGCAACACCAATTTTATTAGGTTTAGGGCTGGATGAGTTGAGCGTGAATCCTCAAAGTATACCTGGAGTGAAACAGGCGATCGCTCGATTAAGTATAGTTGAGAGTGAAGCGATCGCGGCATCAGCATTGCAACAAGATTCCGCAGTTCATGTCAGAGAACTAATCTCAACTTCAGTTACTCCCCCTGCGTAAATTCGGTATCTTGAGCAAATATCTTCTCGATATCCCGCGCCCCGTGCAAGACACGCATAATTTGAATGCCTCCTTCAACCGTGCGGTAAAAGATGACATAATTTCCAGAAGAAAAGCTCCTGATACCTTCCCCTAACTCAGGGCGGTTACGACCAATTCCAGGCATAGCAGCAAGTTTCCGAAACAATTGAGTAAAGCGGTTAAGCAATCGTCCCACTATTGCCAGATCATTCGCAGCTATGTATTCATAGATGTTATCAAGGTCGCTGACTGCTAACGGTGTAAAAGTGTAATTACTCATTATCAAGTGTCAGTCAAAGCAGTCTGGTAGCGAGACTGGAGCTGTGCCATCACTTCCTCCCCATTTAAGAGTTCGCCCCTGTCAGCTTGGTCAATACCCTTTTGAATTTCCTGTTGCAAGCTTTCTAGCTTCAGTTGATTTAGTTCCTCTTCAAGCTGCTGCAATCGATTAAGCATCTGTTGGAAAGCACGGGCATCTTGAACCACCACTGCCGCTTCGCCATTCACCGTTAAAACCAGTGGAGCTTTCGTTTCCTTAATTTGCTCAACATAGTTGCTAGCATTGCGCCGGAAGTCCGTTAACGAGTGGATATTTTCAATGTTAACCATACTAGCACCTAATTAAGTACCTGATTCGATACTATTTTCTTTTGTCCTACACGTCAACAAGAAAACCAATTGATGTTTTTCTCAGCACTGTTAAAATCTGATTCCCAGTTGCCCGTTAAAACCACGAATAGAATTGTAACCAGCACCAACAAAAACGTTATCAGTAGCACCTACCTGAACACCACCGGAAACTGCAACACCTTTATCTTCTGAATAAAGTCCAACTCCTACATAAGGTGAGATGACAGGCAAACTGATAAATTTTAAAACATCTACTCCCGTAGCGCCATCAGGGCCAGTTCCTACTTCAACCCCAAAATTTAAAGCTCTAGCGCCTACAGCATAAGTTACATCACCATCTTTTCCACCAACTGAAACCCAAGGTTGGGGTATAAGTTGAGCCGATGCTTGACTTGGAGCAAATAAAGCTAATAAACCGATAGATGTAATTAATGTTTTTGCAATAATTGCTATTTTCACATTATTCTCCTCCACTAACTGGTGTATCTTAATTGTCTTCTTACAACTACCCTTGTTTCAGCACTACTGTTAACTAGGGTTTGTCTATGATGGCTAATCGTGACGGATTGAAAGTCATTTGAGTGCCCGATGAGTGCAAGTTGCTTACTAAATGCTGTAAAAGTATAACTAAGTACAACAGTATTTACGTAATTAAATAGGAAAAGTAGGATGTTTTATAAGAACCCTTGATTAACCTGTTGATAAGCTGTAGATTGGTGCGTAGTAGATAGTCAAGATAAAACTATACAAGTAATTTAGAAAGCGTAAGGGTTTGGGATTGCTTCTCTGCGAGATGCGATCGCAGAAATAACAAATGCTGTCGCCGAAATAGCAAATGTAGTCGCCGAAATAGCAAATGCGATCGCTGAAATAACAAATGTAGTCGCCGAAATAGCAAATGTGATCGCCGAAATAACAAATGTAGTCGCCGAAATAGCAAATGCTGTCGCCGAAATAGCAAATGCGATCGCAGAAATAGCAAATGCTGTCGCCGAAATAACAAATGAGTTCGCCGAAATAGCAAATGCGGTACTCAATACCTAATGAATAATCGCAGTTATTGAATCGTTAAACAAAAAAACAAAAGGTAAAATCTATGACACTGTATCAAGTCACTCAAACCACCGACAACGGAAACGGTGATACAGTAGGCACTCTCAGCTATGCTATCTTCCAAGCCAACGAATTCGATCGCCGACTCAATACACATGGACTGCATCACGTGCGCTCCAAAGTCGAGTTTCAACCTCGTGCAACCGTTTTACCCCCTGATTTATTCGCTCAATATGAGGGTTTATCTTTCTGGGAGACTCCCACCAACAGTAGTCTAGCGAATGTGATTGTTGCCCAGCAGCTACAGATTCCCCTAGCGCCCCCGCTAGAGGCAGGGCTGTTTCATTCCCTAAAAGGCGCTGATTTACAAGCGTTTCAAGTAAAAAAACCAAGTGACTAAAAAATCTGATTGGGCAAGAAAATGGTATTCGCACTTAAATTTGCTGGTTGAAGTGGTAGTTTTTCTTTTTTCCACTCAAGCAAATTTCTGACTCATACTCTTGACAAAATCCCTAAGAGATCGAATGAAACAGCCCTGCCCGCTAGAGGTGGGAAACAAGGCAAACGGATCTAGTGTTTTTTCAAACTTGAGATGATTTTAACCCTTAGCGATCGCTAATAACTAAAGGTTCAAGACTGTTGTTAAATATTAAATAAAACATGAAACAACAAGGTATGGTCCTCTGGCTGACAGGCTTAAGTGGTGCAGGAAAAACAACTATCGCCCACGGTGTAGCCCAAGAACTGCAAAAGAGAAATCATCGCTTAGAAGTGCTAGATGGTGATGTCGTTCGCACCCATCTTTCACAAGAATTGGGTTTTAGCAAAGAAGACCGAGATACAAATGTGCGTCGTATTGGCTTTGTTGCGGAATTACTTAGTCGCAATGGCATAATTGCGATCGTTGCTGCAATCAGCCCCTACCGTGATGTTCGAGATCAACTCAAACAGACAACTACTAATTTTGTCGAAGTTTATGTAAATACTCCACTTGCAGTTTGTGAATTTCGTGACGTAAAAGGACTTTACGCCAAAGCAAAGGCAGAACAAATCAAACATTTTACTGGTATCTCTGACCCTTATGAAGAACCATTAAATCCAGAAATTATCTGTCAAACGGATAAATTCACTATTGAGCAATGTGTTAACCAAGTACTTCACTATTTAGAACACCAAAATTTGATCGTTGCTGATAAAAATCTCATGCCAACTTCCTCACAATACATGAGAAAGGGATGATTTAATTATTAAAAATTGATGATTTATAATTTAAGATAAAACTTTAATTAATCAAGGTAGATTAAAACTATGATTACCTACCTATAGGACTAGTACAACACGGCGGAAATAAACCACCTATTCTAAATTAATGAAATCCTTACGCTGTATTCATTTTTAATTTTTAATTTTTAATTTTTAATTCCGCCTTGCGGTACTAGTAGCCTACTTTGAGACTTTGCGTCCCTTACTCACAGCAGCAACTCTACTCAAAAGTAGACACATCTCGCAGCAAACTAGGAATTTCCCCTTGAGAGAAAGGAAACTCCAGTAAAGTTTCTCTAAGACCCAAATACCCAGATTCAGCAAAAGATAACAGCATTCTTGAAAGTGCTAGCCAAACCTCCGGTTCGTATTCCCAATCACGATAACGCGAAGCATGAGCGGCAATTGAACGTAACGCCCAAAAATAAGAATTCCGCACCACCGAACCACCTTTCTTAAACTCTGGTAAATCTTCGTGATGGATAAAAAGTATTTGATTGTCAATTCTAGCTCTCATCGCAATTTTAGATTTTAGATTAAAAGTAAATCTTAAATAAGGTGCATTACGGCTTTAGCCTAACGCACGATGTTGCATAGTGACCAAAACCCTTCTCTATTCTCTGTGTTCTCTGCGTCTCTGTGGTTCAATAAATAACTTTTAAACCGCAGAGTCACAGAGAACGCAGAGAGGAAAGTAGACCCCTAAAAATTGGCACTTAAACCCACACGAAAAGTAAATCCAGGGCTATAAATGCGATTAACTCGCTCATATTGCTCACCGAGGAGATTTTCTAAGTAAACTGTCAATCCTACATTGCTAGCTACAGGTACACGACCGCTCAAATCTAAATTTACGAAAGAAGGCGAAAAATCTGTAATCGTGTCACCAGGGTTTGTAAAGAAGGCTCTGCGAGTGCCACTGTTGTAGGTAACATACAAATTAGCCTGCCAACCTGAATTTTGATAACCCACACCAGTTTGCAGTACAGAGTAGGGAATCAAACCTAACTGTAAACCTCTCTCTGAGCCTGTTTTTATTTGAGCATCTGTATAAGTGTAGTTGAGGAAAGTTGACCAGCCAGCCGCAATTCTTAATTGCAATGCAACCTCTAAACCATTGGTATCTACTAGTCCAATGTTTTCCCATCTGCCGGCGATGACTCCCAAGCGATCGCCTATACTACTACCAAAGTAAGTAAACTGTCCAATCAAATTTTGAGAAAAATTGACATCTACTCCCGCACTCCAAGTTGAGCCAGTTTCTGGTCTTAAATCAGGGTTTGGTTCCCAACCATGAACTGTATCATAAACATACAACTGATCTAACCCAGGATTGCGTTGTGCCCCTGCCCAACTTCCACGCACTGCTACTATTGGTGTGACGGCATAACGTAACCCAACACTAGGATTGAGATAATTTCCAAACTGACTGTCAAAACTTTGCCTTAGCCCTAAATCTATCAGAAAATCATCGCTAATATTCCAAGTATTCACAGCAAATAAAGCTGTATTAAACAAACTCCTATCTTCAGTTTCATTAGTGGCAATCCTACTAGGATTCGTACTCAAAACATCACCGTTTAAATCGGTGTTTTTCAAATCTAATCCCCAGCGCAATTTATTATTGGAAGTAACTTTCCACTCATGATCTACTCTGGCTGTCAGTTGTTGTGTATCTAAAGTTCCTGTACGGTAAAATGCTCCTGTAGGGCCATAAGTGCTGAAATAATCTTGGTTATAACCAATTGAGGTAGTAAGATTAGAACTTTCCCCATTACCTAGTCGAGTTTTCCAAGATAAGCCAACGTTTAAACCATCGTGGTCTAATCTATCTCTTTGCAGAGGAAAACCAAAATAAATTAAGCCGCGACGACTGCTGAGTGCAGTAACATCTAAATTCAATGAATTTTTTTTATCTAAATCTAGTCCAATGCTACCGAAGTAGGTACTTGTAGCTGTATCTGCATTTGATAAAAATCCCTGTTCATCACGATTTGCTGCACCTACAGGCACGCGATAGCGGTTATCTGTAAAGAATCTTTCAAAGCTAAAGTTATATTTAACATTATTGGATGAACCACCATAAGTCACTTGTTGATTATTTAAACTCAATGAGCCAAATTCTGCACTAGCGCTCAATTGAGGTTTACCATAACCTTCTTTGGTGATGATATTCACAACTCCCCCAAAGGCTGAGGAACCATACAAAGCGGAGGCTGTACCGCTATATAATTCCACTCGTTCAATCGCCTCTACAGGAATGCTATTTAAGTCAGTTCCACCATGATAAGTGTTGACATTATTGTTAATTGGTCTGCCATTAATTAGAAATACAGACTGATTAATTGAGGCTCCGCGATAGTATGTACCTGTGTGAATATCTGCACCATGACCTACGTCATTGATTGCAAAACCAGGCATTCTTTTTAAGATATCCGCTAAACTTGTAGCGCCCTGCTTTTGAATTTCTTCTTTATCAATTACGTAAGTTGGTGTAGATTGAGGTAGGTTGTCTGGTTCTGCGATCGCTTCTATGGAAATGTCTGCATCATCTGTATAATCTGGCTGAGTTTCTGGATTAACTTCACTCGGTGCAGATTGTTGAGTTAATAATTCGGCATTAGTGGCGGGTAACTCAACTTCACTCAAACTCTGAATATCGGAAATGACTTCGGTTGATTTATCAGTATTTCTCTGCTCAATTTCACTCTCAGCAGCAAAGCTAGGAAATGCTATCAGTAAACCCGGTAAAGCAACTGTTAGCAACAAAAAATCTTTTTTCACGTTCTCTTTCACACCAAGTAAAAATAGTCACCACGTAGTATTCTTGCTGTAAAAGTAAAATCGTGTCAAAAGACACGCTGTCATATTTCCACAGATTTAGATTCCCCACTTTTTTAAAAAGTTGGGAATATTGTTGTTCAAAGATGAGTCAGTATTGCTATATAATTTGCTATTACGTACTAATTATAAATTACGTTAGCATTAAGAAGACTGGACGCTTCATAAACAGAATAAAAGGCAATAATTTATGATTCAAGCCTTACGCAAACTAGTAACATTTGACGAATTCGTTGCTAAATATCCCGACAACACAGGAAAACGTTATGAATTGCATGATGGAGTAATTGTAGAGATGCCGCAACCTACAGGCGATCATGAAGAGATTATCGTATTTTTAGTTCAGAAACTTATTCTAGAATATAGTCGCATCAACTTAGGGACTTCCAGAAAATAAAATATACAGATAATAAAAATGATAATCATTGTTAGGGGGGTGGGAGAGGCTGCCGTTGGCAGCCTCTCCCACCCCAAGTTGTAGTAAATTGAATGATGATTCGATTTTGGGATGTTTGAGGTGTCAATACAATTAACAGATTCATTGAAAAAGTTATTGAAGGAAACCGCACATCAATTAAAGGGAGCAGCTAAACGTAGGTTCATTGCACAAACAGTTGTGGCATTAGGACACGGAGGAAAGTCTATAGCAGAGCGAGAGTTAGGATGGAACCGTGTAACTATTGGTAAAGGAATTAAAGAATTAAATAGTGGTATCACTTGTGTGGATAATTATCAAGGTAGAGGAAGAAAAAAAGCAGAAGAACACCTACCAACTCTTTTAGAAGATATCAAAAAACTAGTCGATTCTCAAAGTCAAATAGACCCGACTTTTAAAAGTCAAAGACTCTATACCCGACTGGGCGCATCTGTTGTAAGACATCAATTAATTGAAAAATTTGGTTATGCTGAAGAAGAATTACCAACTTCAGAAACAATTCGTGTCAAGTTAAATGATTTAGGGTATCGCCTCAAGAGGGTTGCCAAAATTCAACCTCAAAAAAAATTCCCGAAACTGATGCAATCTTTGAGCAATTAGCTATAGTTCACCAAGAAGCTTCAGATGACCCAACTATTTTACGTTTAAGCTTGGATGCGAAAGCTCGCGTAAATATCGGCTCCTTTGATCGTGGTGGTAGAAATCGAGTACCAACAGAAACTGATGACCACGACTTCAAACCAAAAACAACTGTAGCTCCTTATGGTATCTTTCTTCCAGACCTTGACGAGCTATTTTTGTATTTTACAGAATCCAAAGTAACTAGCGATTTTATCGTTGACATTTTAGGGGATTTTTGGAAATCAGAAAGCTGGCGATTTTCGGAAATAAAAACTTTACTTATTAATCAAGATAATGGAGGAGAAAATAGTTCTCGACGTACTCAGTTTATGAAACGTATAGTTGAATTTGCTCAATCATACAAATTAAATATACGTTTAGCTTATTACCCTCCCTATCACAGTAAATATAATCCAATTGAAAGAACTTGGGCTGTTTTGGAGAATCATTGGAATGGCAGTATTTTAGACGATGTGGAAACTGCATTAAATTTTGCTAAGACTATGACGTGGAATGGTAAAAGTCCAGTTGTTAAGTTAGTTACTCAGACTTACTCTAGCGGAGTCCGTCTAACTAAAAAAGCTATGCAAGAAATTGAAAATAAGATTGAACGTTTGACTAATTTTACCGAAGATAATTTACCAAATTTAGGTAAGTGGTTTATTGATATCTGTTGTGGAGTAACGTAATTTTCAAAAAGTTAAAAGCGCAAAAATAGTCGATAGCAATTCAGCTCACTGCATTTAAGAACTCTCTTTGTGCAGACATTTATCTTGCCTATTTATTGAGGGAGAAAGGGGTTGCCGTTGGCAACCCCTTTCTCCCCCTTAAAATGATTATCATTTTTATTGACTGTATATTTTATTCTCTGGAAGTCCCTTACCCTATGGCATCCCGAAAACAGTACTTGTAAAACCGCTTGAAAGTGAATCAGCTTACTCACCAGATGTACTGATATTAAATCTTCCTAATTTGGTAAATGAATATCTGTGGAAAAAAGAATCTACTGTAAGTCAAGCGGAATCAATACCCTTAGTAATTGAGGTAGTGAGTAGCAATTGGCGTGATGATTATTTAAAAAAAGCTGCTGACTATGAAGCTGTAGGCATCCCAGAGTACTGGATTGTAGACTATGCGGCTTTAGGCGGTAGGCGATTTATTGGCAATCCCAAACAAGCAACTGTCTCGCTCTACACTTTAATTGAGGGAGAATATCAAGTCAACCAGTTTCGAGGTAGCGATCGCATTATCTCACCTCTTTTCCCAGAGTTAAACTTAACCGCCGAACAAATTTTTCAAGCTGGTGGATATCCTGTATAGTTCTTACAGTCTTACAAAAGAGCGATTTCCGTTGCAGACGAAATTTGTTGTCGCAAATTATTCAGTAAATCTAAAGTTTTTTCGTAGGCAACTCTCTTTCCTTGGTTGTCAAAGTACTCAGATGCTTTTTGTAAATCAGATATAGCTCCTAAATGATATCCTAAGCGATAACGAGCTACTCCCCGATTAACGTAAGCTTGGGCATTACTGGGGTTGAGTCTGATGACTTGAGAAAAATCACGCACTGCACCAAAGTCATCTCCGTTTCGGCCACAAGCACAAGCCCGGTTAAAGTAGGCTCTATAATCGTTAGCGTTGAGACGAATTGCTAGATTAAAGTCGAGCATCGCTGCTTGGATATCTTGTAAGACAAAATGCGCCAAACCTCGGTCATTGTAGATATCTGCAAGCAGTAAGCTAGTAATTCGGGGAATTTGAGTTAAAGCTGAATTAAAGTCAAGAATTGCCTCCGAGTCTTTTCCATCCCCTGTAAAGGCTAGCCCTCGGTTGTAGTAAGCTCGAAAATCGTAGGGTTTAAGTGCGATCGCTCGATTATAATCAACGATGGCACCGGAATAATCCCCTTGTCTGTAAAGTGCTAAACCCCGGTTCAGATAAGCCTCAGAGTCATTAGGTGCAAAATTTATAGCTTGGGTACAATCTGCGATCGCTTGATGGTAATCTTGTAATTGAAGATAAGCAAGACAGCGATCGCTGTAAGCTACAGCAAAATCTTTCTCAACTTCAATTGCCTGATTAAAACTCTCTATTGCCTCCTGGTAATTACCGCGCCGCATCTTATCTACACCTAATTCCAAAAAATTACTCGCCGTAATTTTGGTAATGGCAACGGGTGCTGAATGTGCGGATGAAGTCAAAAAAGTTAGAGAAAAAGCAATAATTACACCGATAAATAATCGCCAGAAATTACTCATAGTACCAAATTAGGATAGGTAATAGTGTTTGATGTTCTTGGAACAGTCTTTTTATCAAGATTATATAATCCAAAATTGGTATAAGCATCCTATTTGACAATTTTGGCAAACCTAAAATTAGCGGGACAAAAGCCCCGCTAATTGTTAATTTTTGAAGTTATACCAATTCTATGTGAGACTACACTTTATTCACGTAGAAGCAATTCATAAATTGCTCCTGCAATCTGTAGTTTTACATTAGTCTTCTAAGCGCATCTTCATACAGAAATGGTATTAGATATTAATCTACTTCCAGTCCTTATCTGCTTGTGAAAGCACGTAAGCAGCTACATTTTCAATTTGGTCAGCTTTTAAACGTTTGCCGAAGGCAGGCATAGCATTTTTACCATTTGTAACTTGGGCAATAATTGCCTCTGCTGAGTACAAACCATACTTTTCCAAAGCTTCCTTCTTCAGGTTTTTTGCTGCTTGAACCAGATTCTTACCTCCAGCATGACAAGAGGCACAATTAGCACTAAATACTTTAGCTCCACTAACGGCATCTCCTGCCAAAGCTGGGCTACTGAAGGCAAAGGTGAAGATTGCTATGCCTAACAGTATGACTGTAATCATTTTTTTCATTTCGTGTTCCCTCTACAATAACGGCTTCTTCGGTGCAATATCCTCCATAATTGTCAGTTGAGCCGCTCTTATAGTCAAACGACATCCTGTCAAACTTAGTTTTAAAGCTTTGGGTTTTTAAAGGTTTTGGATTCTAACACAGAGTTATATCTAGCTCAATACGGTTCAGTTAAGCATTTTTTCTCTTCTCTCTGTTTCCTCTGCACCTCTGCGGTTCGTTAAAAAAGTTGACTTTGACAAAGAGTTTTAGCCTTAACTGAACCGTATTGATATCTAGCTACAAATTATTTTTCATTTTTTTCAGAAAATCTGAATCAGTTTATCTTTGACTTAATATGTCTTTATTAAGACGAGAAAAACTGATTAATTAGGTACAAAAAACTAATTTATCTCGATGAGTATTTGTGCAAAATTGTCAATTGCTAAATTCTTAAAACTTCTAGATTGAGTATTGCCAGATATCTGTAGTTATTTGTAAAGAAATAACTTTAAAATTTTACACCGGTAGTTCAATGACAAATACCGTGCCTTCACCAATAACCGAGCTACAACTCAATTTGCCATCGTGGGTTTCTTCAACAATCTGCCGAGCGATCGCCAGTCCCAATCCCGTACCTTTTCCGACAGCTTTCGTAGTAAATAAATGGTCAAATATTTTTGATTTTACTTGATCATTCATCCCCTGACCATTATCAGTAATGGCAATTCTCACGAGATTATTTTCTACTGAAGTTGTAATTGTAATGCAGTTAGTATTCGCTTTAATTTCTTCAAAAGATTGTCCGGTATTAAATTCATCTAAGGCATCAATAGCATTGGCTAAAAGATTCATAAATACTTGATTTAATTGACCAGGGAAACATTCTATTTGAGGTAAATTACCGTAATTTGTGACAACTTCAATCGCGGGGCGTTGTTCATTCGCCTTGAGACGATGTTTGAGAATAAGAATGGTGCTATCAATCCCTTGGTGGATGTTGAAAGGCACTTTGTAATCTTGGTCTGCACGGGAAAATGTACGTAAACTAGTGCTGATATTTTTTAACCTCTCACACGCCATAGACATAGAATCAATCATCTTGGGCAAGTCTTCTATACTATAATCCAAGTCGATTTCTTCGGCGTGGTCAAGAATTTCATCGCTTTTGTTGGGGAAGCTTTCTTGATATAATTTTAAGTGTTCGGTAATCTCACTAAGAGTGGGTTTAGCTTGTTTGAGACTAGCAGCAATAAAACCAAGAGGATTATTCATTTCGTGAGCTACACCAGCAACTAAGTTGCCTAGTGCAGACATTTTCTCACTTTGCACTATTTTTAATTGTGCTTGTTGCAGGTTTTGTAAAGCAGTTTCTAGCTCTTGTGCTTTTTGTTGAAGTTGAGCTTCGGCAACTTTGCGTTCGCGTAGCGCAGCTTGCTGTTCCGTAATATCATCTGCTAGGGAAGCGACTCCGATTAACTCGCCATCTGCACTCACAAGTGAATTATTATACCAAGCACAAATAATAATATTACCATCCTTTGTCACATTTTCATTGATACTGTAATTACCGCCCTCCTGCGATATAATATCAATGCTAACTCGCTCCATTTGTGCTTGAATTGTTTGAGGAATGATGAATTGGAATTGGCAACCTAAAGCCTCCTGTTTGGTGTAGCCAAAGATTCTTTCTGCTGCTGGGTTCCAGTCAATAACCTGAAAATTCGTATCCCACTCTATGACTGCCAGTGGAGTTTGCTGAACCAATAGCTGGAGTCGTTGCTGAGATGCTTGCAAGCCAGACTGGGCGACACTCAACTCATTAAGCGATCGCTCTAACTGTTGGGAATACTCTAGCGATCGCTCATAAAGTCGGGCATTTTCCAGAGAAATTGCTGCTTGAGCGCAGAGTAAGTTGAGCAGTTCAACGCGATCGCTGGTGAACGTCCCCGTTGCTAAATTATTTTCTAGATATAAAATGCCCAGCAACTTCCCTTGATGCAAAATCGGGCTACACAAGATACTTTTCGGCTGCTGACGGATGATATAGGGGTCATTGGCTAAGGTGCGATCGGCACTCGCATCAACTATTACAGCAGTTTGCTTGTCATGCAAGACTTTGTAAATCAGTCTGTGGGGAATGTCCTGGCTATCTTCAATGGGAATACGCTGCAAGACAACTGGCTTTGAACCTGTGGTAATTGACCCTTTGATTAACAGGCGCGAGTCTCGCAAGAGCATGAACACGCATTTATCAGCCCCCGCATTTTCAATGACGATCGTCATCAACGATGAAAGTAGATTTTCCAGTTCGATTTCACCGGAAATAGTATGAGAAGCTTTGAGAATAGTAGCTAAATCTAAAGCCAGAGAAACATTACTACTGGATATGGCCGAACTTGTGGAGGTGACACTACCCAATGTGAACAGAGTTTCGTGAGTGGAGAGAGGAGAACGGGTTTGCTCTAATATAGGTCTAAGTAGTTGCGGATAGCGAGCTTCTAGGTCAGCAACTTTGGCTTTTGCACCCCAACGAGCATAGGCATAGTAGGCTTCAATCATGTAGTCCCCAGCAATGCGCTGTCTGCCCCAATCTAGGTAGAATTTTGCTGCCAGTTCGTTAGCAAGTGCTTCTTCTTGGGTATATTCGTTGGCTTTGGCTAGAGCGATCGCCTTGTCGTAAAACTCAATTGCTTCGGCTTTTTGTCCTAATACTCGACATTTTTCTGCCTCTACCAAATCAACTTTATGTTGATAATTCATGGGTGCATGATACGCCCATTGCTGTAACTTGGTTTGATTTTCTATGACACCCTGCAATGCTTCTGATGTTTCATCTAACTGTGGATTTAATTGTGCCAAAGTTAGCAGAGAATCATAAAGATAAAATACTGGTTCGCTGACTAATCCCGCACCAGCCATAAAATAGCGCCTGACTTCAATAGCATGATTTTTCGCTGGCTCAATTTCTCCAAATAAGAAACAAAGCATTAGTTTATACAAATGGAAAATATACAATCCATATCCATCTTTGGCAGACTGTAGCTGCTGGAGAAATTCCGTTTCTTCAAGGGCTTTCCCAGACAAAAGGGTGGTATGTTCTGCAAGACCTAGCAGATTTAAAACAGGTTGCCAATAGATCCGACTATAATTTGCGGTTGTCAATTGATTTAATTGCATCAAACTATGGCAGTAGGCGCAAATATCCTGCTCTAAGGTAGCCAAGGATTGACTGCTCCAAAAAGAATTGAGACAAAAACTGTGACCATTGTACCCAGCAAGTACCAAGTTCCCAAATTCTATGGCAGTAGTGTAACCTTCTTGCAAGAGGGGTAGTGTTTCTTTAATGTGAGATTTGCGGTGTACAACAAATAACCCCAACATCATCAAAACATCTGTTTTACTTGCTTTGGCATCGAGTTTTGAAATAATCTGGAGTGCCAGGGAAGCAAACTGCGATCCTGTATCCACGACTTGGAAGAAATTGCAGAGAATATTGGCATAGTTCGCATAGCCGAAAGCAGAAGTCGATGTGTTACCGTACTGAATTGATAGTTTAACGGACAAAGTATTCAGCAATGGGTACAGCGCAGAGCCAGTGAGGTAAGCTGCTGGGCTGATGATATTGACAATTTTAAGAGTACCAAGTTTTTCTGCATCGGTCATTTCAGGCAAGTGAACCAAATCAGCGATTTCCCGATCTCCAATAAGTTCCTTAATCTGTTGGATTTCCTGTTGAATATCTGATGGTGTCGGTGTTTCAGGAAAGGTGACACCAAGCTGTTGTAAGATTGGTTGGGCGATCGCGATCGCTGATGTCAGTTTACTTTGGGAAATATGAGATTGAATTCTAACGCAGTAAACATTGACTTTTTCAGGTAAGGAGCGTGCCTGTTGAATAACAATATCAATGAACTGTTCCATCGCCTCAAAGTTACCATTTAGCATTGCCACTTCCGCAGCTAATTCATGCAAGGCGAGGGTCATTTCATACTGCTGCTGCCAAGTATTTTCTGCCAACAAAGACAATCCCACTGTCGCATATTCACGCGCTGCTTGATAGGCGGTTGAAGTTTTAGCTTTGCGACAGGCAATTAAATTGAGTTGGGCTAATTCTTCTCGTTCTGTTGGTTGGGTAATTAAAACAGTTCCGTGATTTAATTGATTGACGATTTCAAAAATACGGTCAACTCTAGCTTGTGCGGAAATCTGTTGTAGAAGCAGTTGTCCGATTTGGTAATGAGTCGCCTGTTTTTGGTCGTTGGGAATTAGGGAATAGGCTGCTTGTTGAACGCGATCGTGCAAAAATTTGTAGGTAACATTTTGAGAATTTTCTGAAGTAACGGCTTGACTTTCTGCCCCTACATAAAATTTATAAATATCACCGATCGGTAAAATCAAACCTTCTTGCAATGCTTTCCATAGATTGGCTGCGGTTTCCACTTCTGAGTGTTCTGAAACAATTGCTAATGTTGCTAAATCAAAAGAGTTGCCAATACAAGTGGCTAACTTCAGAATATTCTGGGTTGCTAAGGGTAACTTCTCTAACTGCAACGCCATAAATTCTACAACATCATCGGTCAATGCTTGTTGATTAATTTTAGACAGATGGCATTGCCAACAGCCTAACTCCAAGTTAAACTGAATGAAATTTTCTTCGTGTAGGGCTTTGAGAAATTGGGTGGCAAAAAATGGGTTGCCTTTAGTTTTTTGATAGACTAATTGTGAAAGGGGTAATGCCAAATTTTCTGTACTTTTTAGGGTATCAGCGACTAATTGATTGATTTGGGATTGACTCAGGGGTGTTAAACTAATAGTATTAATGGCTGCTTGGTTTTTTTGAATTTCGCTCAAAGTCAGCATTAATGGATGGGCTGGATTGACTTCGTTATCCCGATAAGCACCAATGATGAAAAGATGACCTGTATCAGCCATTAATAGCTGCATCAACTTTAATGATGCTGAATCTGCCCATTGCAAATCATCTAAAAACATCACTAATGGATGTTCAGCACTGGTAAAAACTTGGGTAAACTTTTGGAACAATAAATTAAATCTATTTTGTGCCGCAGTTCCTGATAATTCTATGGCGGCTGGTTGTTCGCCAATAATTCTTGATAATTCGGGGATAACTTCAATAATTACTTCTCCATTTTCTCCTACAGCCTCTAATATTTGGTTTCTCCATTGCTGAATATGTGCATCGCTTTCGCTTAACAATTGCCCCATTAAATCTCGGAAGGCTTGCACAAATGCACTGAAGGGAATATTCCGTTGAAATTGGTCGTATTTCCCTTTGATAAAATAACCCCGTTGCCGCACAATTGGTTTATGAACTTCGTTGACAACCGCAGTTTTACCAATACCCGAAAATCCAGCTACCAGCATTATTTCTGTTGCACCAAGGCTAACTCTCTCAAATGCTTGCAGGAGAGTTGATACTTCGGCTTCTCGTCCATAGAGTTTATCAGGGATAATGAAGCGATCGCACACATCCCGTTGTGCAATCTCAAAAGCCTTTATAATATCAGTTTCTCGTAGCTGATGTAAACAATTTTCTAAATCAAATTTCAGCCCGAAAACACTCTGATATCTGTCTTCAGCATTTTTCGCCATCAATTTGCTGACAATATCACAAAGGACTTGAGGAATCTCTTCCACCCTCTCCCTTAAATTGGGTGCTGCTTTAGCAATGTGGCAATGTACCATTTCCATCAGATCGTTTGATGAAAATGGTAACTTTCCTGTGAGTAATTCGTAAAAAGTTACACCTAAAGAATAGAAGTCACTGCGGTAGTCAATCCCTCGATTCATTCTTCCTGTTTGCTCTGGGGATATATAACTAAGTGTTCCTTCTAACACATTGGGATTGACTAGTGTTTGCGTTTCTCGTGGTAGTAAGGATGCAATACTAAAGTCAATTAATTTAATTTGTTTGGTTTGGGGATTAATTAAAATGTTGCTGGGTTTAATATCTTTATGAATAATCTGCTCTCGATAGAGAATATCTAAGGTATTGCAGAGTGCGATCGCTATTTCTAAAAACTCTTGTAGAGACGCGATATATTGCGTCTCTACAGAGGTGAAATAATCCTTTAAAGAAATGCCGCCAAAATCTTCCATTACCAGCGCATAGCCATTCTGATAGGGTTCTAAGCTGTAGGCGGCAATGATTAGAGGCGAGTTAAGATTTTTGGCGATGGTGTACTGATTACGAAATTGCACCAGTTCGCTGAAACTGGGATAAGGATTTTTCAGCAGTTTAATGACTACAGGTAATGAGTCATTCTCTCGATACCCTCGATAAACCAGGGTTCTGGAACCATTGTAGAGTTCTTGACTTAATTTATATCCGGGAATACTGATAAGAGTGCTAACCATACTGTTGAATCCTGATTCTTTGTGGATCTAGTGTTCCCGAATCAGCGAGGTTGTCAAAGGACAGCAGCAGAAATTTATACTGGAATTTCAATGAGAAATTCTTTACTCTCACCCAGAACCAAGTTAAAATTCTCTCTTTTGGTCTGGGGAAAGGTTAAAGGGCAATGGGGAAAAGGAAATTCAAACCCTTTCCCCTTTTCCCCAAAACCCGAAAAGTATTGCACTATGTGTTTTCTGTTTGATTTCTAGCCAGTTGTGGTGAAGCGGTGACGCTTGCTCTGCTTGTTTACTGCATCCACCATTTAAGGTAGTTTACAGAGCGTGAGCGTCAACAACTGGCCATTGGGTGGGATTTTTGAGACGGGAATCGATCCCTTGTAGAAGTTTCTCAATGTCCCAGTAACCCTGCTGATATATCAATTAAAACTGGAACATAAAAATTTTGGATGCCAAATTGCCAAAAGCACTCAATCAATTTTGATTAGGGTAAACATAGGCGTTTTTATACCATAAAAAACGCCCCAGATTCCCTCTAGAGCGACTTTGCAGTAGTTATTTTGACTCAGAATTATATCAAAAAGTGATGCAGAGCTTTATATATAGGAAGTTTAGTACGCCCTCTTGTTCAATTGGGGTTCTGGCAAATCCGGTTAATTTGCATTTTTATAATTTTTCCTGAATGAATGTCCTGTTTTCCCTTTTTACCTGCTGTAGATGTGATTAGAAACGCAAGGATTATTGGGGAGAATTCTTTGAGCATCGAAAACGACGGTCGCGGCAGTGGCAGGAATTGTTATAGCTTTTGTATTAGTTTATAGATAGCGTAGGCGCAGAACGCCTTCGACATCGCTATCGGCTCGTGAAGTTTCCTTATTTAAAGTGGTGTTATGTTGAATGGGGGCAAGAGTGATTAAAGATGGTTAATGTCTTTTACCTGCTCCCAGATATAGTTCACCCACTTTAGGATCGTTCAACAGTTCTTGACCAAGGCCCGAGATAGCATCGCGCCCAGACTCCAGTACATAGCCGCGATCAGCCATCTCTAAGGCTTTACGGGCATTTTGTTCTACTAATACGATCGCAGTTCCCGCCTGATTAATTTGTTTAATCTGCTCAAATACTTGTGTCACTAAGATCGGGGATAAAGCAGCAGATGGTTCATCCAAAATCAGCAAACTAGGTTCCAACATCAAAGCTTTACCCATCGCTAGCATCTGGCGTTCTCCTCCAGAGAGAGTACCAGCCCGTTGACGACGGCGATCGCTCAGTTTGGGGAACATGGTAAATATTTTATCTTTAATTGGTTTTAGGGGAACATTAAGTACAAAAGCACCCATCTCCAAGTTCTCTTCAACACTGAGAGAGGGGAAAACATTGGCGATTTGCGGTACATAGCACATTCCTCGTTGAACAATTTCATTGGACTTTAGCCCCACGATATTTTCACCTTTGAAGGTAATTGTGCCTGTGTGGGGGATCAAAAGCCCAAAAATTGCTTTTGCCAAAGTAGATTTACCAGCACCGTTGGGGCCAATCACTGTTACCAATTCTCCTGGGGCAACCAGGAAATTCACACCTTGCAGGATATCTACATCTTTGATGTATCCAGCATGGACATTCTGAACATCTAGTAAATAGTCATTTGTCATTTGTCATTTGTCATTTGTAGTTTGTCATTGGTCAAAAAGAGTAAAAGGGGCAGAGAGTGGGGAGCAGTGGGAGAAACCCATAAATTAAATTTATGGGCTTGAGGCAAGGATGTATTATTTCTTGTGGCACTTTCCGCTCAAAATAAATATTTTTACTTTTGAGAATAAATAAATTTATTTGCTCTGAAACCCTTGTATCAGTATATTTCCAGTATCTTCCCCCTGCCCACTTCCCTCTGCTCGCCTGCCTCTTCAGTCAACAGTCAAGTCAAAAAATAACTATTGACTGTTGACTATGGACTATTACGGAGTTTTTTGCAACTCCGGTCGTTCTTCTGCCAGAATCGCCCCTTCTACTGGGCAAACTTGGAGACATATACCACAGTCGATGCAAGTGGCAAAGTCAATCCAGTACCAATCTGTTCCCTTGGCATTTTTGCCTGGGCCATCATGAATACAAGCTACTGGACAGGCATCTACGCAGTCAGCTACGCCTTCACAGACTTCTGTAACAATTGTGTGCGGCATTTTCTCGATTCCCTCTTTTCTGTATCGGCTATTTCTAGCCTAGCAGGGGAGGCTGGGGAGTAGGGAGCAGGGGACAAGGGGACAAGAGGTGAGAACTTGAAACAAGTCTTTCCCCTTGTCCCCAATTCTCCTTGTCCCCTTGTCCTCTTCCCAACTCACTTAACGCAATGACTCAATTTTGGGTGAACCATCAGCTTTAATCCAAGCAATTTGGGCTATGCTGCGATCGCGTGCATATTGGCGAATAGCGTCTGCATCCCTTCCCCCTAAATCAATTTCTACCCGCACTAAATGGGTGGAATCTCTAAGTTTTTGCGCGTAGGCAAAGGCAGGGGCGTTAGCACTCGCCGTCTCTGGTACTACTAACCAGTTACTCGCTGGGGTTACTTGCGGTAATTGTTGAGTAGATAACAAAATTTGGTATAAATCTTCGATATTGAGTCCAAAACCAATTCCGGGTATATTTTCTCCTTGGGGATGATATAGACCCAAAAGCTGGTCGTAGCGACCACCACGCCCTAAAACTCTGGCTTGAGATTCGGTGTCGTTGACAACTTCAAAGACAATACCAGTGTAGTAATCTATGGTCTGGATCAGGCTGAGATCGAGGATTAAGGGGAATTTTTTCTCTGATTCTAGTAATTCTACTAGGGATTTGAGGTTATTCACTGCCTCTCGCTGTTCTTCGTCTAGATCCAAACTACTAACTTTTTGTAACACGTCTGCACTGGGGCCGCGCAAATCCAGCATGATTCTGGCGCGATCGCGTAGTTTGTCACTCAAGGGTAAAGTATCTATGGTAATGCGGTCGAGATGAGCGATCGCACTGCGAACTTTATCCTGTAAATTAGCCGGAAATGCACTCAGGAGCGATCGCGTAATTCCCGCTTCACCTAAAATTAAGTGCCATTGTCGCAAACCTAATGCTGCTAAACAATCCGCGACTAGCAGCAGTACTTCCGCATTCGCCAGCAATCCGCCAGCACCTAACAATTCCACCCCAGCTTGATAAAACTCTTGCTGGCGATTATGCCTACTTTCCCACGTGCGGCGAAACACATTGGCGTTGTAGTACAACCGTTGCGGATAAGTTGCATTTGCCATGCGAGTGACAACAGTACGAGCAATGGATGCTGTTAATTCTGGACGTAGCCCTAATTCATCATCTTCGCCATTTTGTAGTTGAATCACCATCTGGCGCTGAATTGCTTCCCCTGCCATCAAGGTATCCATACGCTCTAAAGTTGAGGTGATAATCCTGTGATATCCCCAACGATGAAACACCTGCTGTAACCGATCTTCAATCCAGCGTTTTTTCTCCACATCCAAGGGCAATAAATCCCTGGCACCCGATGCTGGTTGATACACCATTATTTTTTCTTCCCACCAAACAAACCACCGAACAAACCACCACTACCAGATTTATCTGGTTGCTTATCTCCATTATTGGCGGATGAAGTCACCTTATGATCGCTAGGGTGTTGTGCTAATGCCTTATCTATTTTAGGTTTCCATTGCAGAGCCATTTCGTCACTGGGATCTAACTTTAAAGCGTTTTCAAAGTGGATTTTTGCCATTTTTAGCTGATTTTGCCTCAAATACACCATTGCAATCAAGCTATGACAGCGACTATTTCTAGGTTCTAGCTTCAGGGCATCTTGCAACTCTACTTTGGCTTGGGCAAATTGGTTTTTGTCAATCAAAGATTGAGCGCGACGAACATACTGTTCTACAACCGTGTCTTCTTTTGGTGGCGCTGGTGCTGGTGCTGGTTCTGGGAGTGTATTTTTTGGTGTACTTGGTTGAGGTGTAACTGATTGAACTTTAGGTTGAGCAGGTGGTGGCGGCGCGGCGGATGTTTTGCTTGCATTCCGCATTAAATAGACTAAATTCAACTCACTAATTTGGGCAAGGACTTGCTGCACTTGGTCTAAAGAATCATATTGGCTTTGAGCTAGTTTAGCGATCGCACTTTTATAGACATGATCGAAATTAGGTGACTTAGCTAACTCTTTAGCCAAATCGGTGGTGAGAGTTAACGAAGCAGACTCTTGTAACAAGCGCTTGCCAATTTGCGACAAAATTAAAATATATTCCGTGCGAGTGCGATCGCCAACAAGTTTTTCATAAGCCGGGTTAACCAACTTTGATAACAATTCGTTTCCTAGCTGTTTTTGCTCATCACTTTCAGTAAACCTACTATCCGGGTGTAAGCGGCGGGCAATTTGGAGATAGCGTTTCCGAATCTCTTTGACATCCGCATCAACTGGAACGCACAATATTGCGTGATGATCTATGAAATCATATTTAAATAATCCACGATCTATTTTGAAAGACATATAGACTTTTTGCACCAAAGGAGCAGTTAGATTCCTTTTAGTTTACCCAAAGTCGAAGGGAAAGCCCCCATCTCCACGTGCTATACCCAGGCTGATAGTGGCGGAACCTGTAACAGTTCGTTACTTAGGGAGTCGTGAATATAACCATTTGTGGCCAGAATTCTACCTGACTCAATTTTGACAGGAGTGCCATTGTATGAGGTGACTTTACCCCCGGCTTCTTGCAACAAAATTATCCCGGCGGCAATATCCCAAGGAGAAAGCCCTCGTTCCCAGTAACCATCGACACGCCCACAGGCAACATAAGCCAAATCTAGCGATGCTGAACCGCTACGTCTAACCCCTTGCGTAAGGTGGGTAAGGTGACTAAATTCTGCGTAGTTGTTATCAGAGGTTTCACGGCGATCGTAGGCAAATCCAGTTACTAGTAGGCTTTTACTCAGTTCAGATGTTGCCGAAACATTGATAGGACGACGGTTTCGCGTTGCTCCCAAGCCAGTAGCCGCACTGAATAGCTCATTATGGAATGGGTCATAAATTACACCCACTTCTGGAACGCCATTAATTAACAGCCCAATAGAAACTGCAAAAAACGGGTATTGATGGGCGTAGTTGGTTGTGCCATCTAGAGGATCTATTGCCCAGAGGTACTCATTTTCTTGATTACCTAATTTGCCTGATTCTTCAGCGAGGATAGAGTGCAGGGGAAAATGGCGACGCAAAATTTCTAAAATCAACTCTTCTGAAGCTTTATCAGCAGCCGTAACTAAATCACCAGGGCGACCTTTTTCAATAATTGCGTCTTCTAACTTACCCAAGTAACCTTGCAAAATAGCACCAGCAGCTAAGGCCGCTTCTGTAGCAATATCTAGAAAAATTTGTATATTTGTCATTTGTTATTGGTCATTTGTCATTTGTCATTGATTACTTCTTCACTTACTTACTTCCCTACTCTCACCCTCAGCACGGGCTAAACGCCCCGCTACCGCTAACAGCACTCAGCACTCAGCACTCATTAAAGATTTTGGCGGCGAAACTCGGCGGGAGTGAGGCGCATGGGTTTTTCTGGGTTCCAGATTCCTTGGCCCATGAGTCTAGCCCATTGTTGGGCACGTTCTAAACGCTGGTCATATTTGTGGTTAGGCGATCGCCCAACAAACATTGCATTGCCTTGTTTAACTAATTCTTCATTCAATAACACCTTATTTTTCCATACATAAGCTAGAGTTCGCCCGATTTTATCTTTTGCTTCTAAATCAAACTCCAGTTCGACCAATTCTTCTGCACCACCAATAAGATTCTCTAACTGTTCTTTTGCTGCTTCTCCCCAAGGTCTCTGTCGCAAATCTGGTGCATCAACGCCAACTAACCGCACTTGGGAAATCAAATTCGGTTGTTCAGCCATTCCTAACACTTCCAAACTTTGCCCACTAACTACCCGCGCTACTTTCACCTGAGCCTGATTATTTGGTAACTGGTTTTTACTTTGGCAACTCACCAAGAGCAATAAACAAACCAAAATAGTTATTTTTCGTACCCAGTTACCAATACTCCCAACCTTCACAAATTCTCCTATGGTCGCTGCTGCGCCTAGCGAGTAGAACCTCTTGCCCCCTCCTCCCTGCTCCCTGCTCCCTGCCCCCTGCCTCCTGCCTCCTGCCTTCTTCAATTGTTTATTCCTCATCTAACGGTAAACCCGCTTTAACTTTCCCCCTAGCAAAATAGCGTCCAAACTGGAGTTCGTAGACTTCATCTTCGTCTTGTGTCTCTACTTCCAAGTCAGAACGGGGATAACTCACACACAAAAGGGCATAACCTTGCTGACGTAAATCTGGCGACAATCCGATCGCCTCTGGTTGATAAATTTCTCCCGACAATACCCTTACAGCACAAGCGGTGCAAGCCCCGTTGCGACAGGAAAACGGTAGTTCCACACCTTGTTTTTCGCCAGTGTGCAGGATATAGCGGTCTTCTGGCACTTGTAGGGTGTATGTTTTGCCAGTGGAGCGATCGCGAACTTTAATTGTGTATGTACGAGACATCTGGATTTGCGTTGTAGAATTAGGACTTTCAGATTCAATCTAAGAATATCTTTCTTTATCTTTGCATTTTCTGGGATTCTATAGTATGATCGTAACTTGTGGCACCTGGAGAGGTGGCCGAGTGGTTTAAGGCGCAGACCTGGAAAGTCTGTTTAGGGAAACTTAACGGGGGTTCGAATCCCCCCCTCTCCGTTCTGAAACCTAGTCTAAATATATAGTTTCAACCAGACTTCTACAAATGGTCGGGTCAAATAAATCGCGGGATCTTGCCAAAGATATTCTTAAAATTGTTTTGAAAGTAGGTTAGCCTTCCGCAGGAAAGGTGTCTTAAAAACCAATGTGATTCAGTTAAGGTTAAAAACTGAAACTGGCGTAGGTTCGAAAGCCACTGCGCCCTTGCGGTTTTTACGACTTGTTCGCAGCTAGTTCCAAGCGAGAAACAAGTGGCTCCCAACCTACAATTTTTTTGCTGCCCTCTGCCCCCTGCACCCTCTTGTAAAAATTATATTTTCTTCCTCCTGCCTCCTGCCCTCTGCCTCCTCTGGTAACATTTATTTATTTTTCATTCATAATTGAGCCATTTTGTAAAGTCGCCAAACTCCTACTTCACGATGGCGACAGCCTGATGAAAGGATCGAGTAAATTAAGATAAGTAAAGAAAATGCTTTGAACTACATGACAGCTCTCAGCTTACAAGAAATTTCTACTCAGTTAGAAAGTCCGAACTTACGCGATCGCATGGTAGCTCTTGCTAATCTGCGTCATGTTTCTCCTGAAGAGGCAGTCCCTTTAATTAAAAAGGTACTAGACGACGAATCTTTGCAACTGCGATCGATGGCAATATTTGCCCTTGGAATCAAGCCAACGCCAGAATGTTATTCAATTTTGGTCAGAATTCTCGAAAATGACCCCGATTATGGCATCCGCGCTGATGCTGCTGGTGCTTTAGGATATTTGGGCGATGCCAGAGCTTTTGAAGTGCTTTCACGGGCGTTTTATGAAGATACTGATTGGCTAGTACGCTTTAGTGCAGCCGTTTCTCTTGGTAACATTAAAGACCCACGTGCCCGTCAACTTCTTCTTCAGGCATTGGATAGCAAAGAAGTAGTGTTGCAACAAGCTGCAATTTCTGCGCTCGGAGAAATTAAAGATATTGAGTCTGTCGATCAGATTCTACGCTTTGCCCAATCAGATGATTGGTTAGTCAGACAACGTTTGGCAGAAGCTTTGGGTAATCTTCCCACTCCCAAGAGTGTCTCAGCTTTAAAATACTTAGAAAAAGACAATCATTTCAACGTTGCTGAGGCAGCCAGAATTGGCCTCAAGAAGCTTGAGGAAATAGGCAATCAAGCTTAATAATATTAGATCCTCCTGCTACCTTTTAATAATTAAGTGGGAATTTTAGCATTTTGATGCAGGGTAATTTCATTCATGAATATTGAAGAGTTTTTTCAGTTAAGTGCTGGTAAATGGTTTTCTCATCGGACTAGTCAACATTTGGCTTTGAATGAATCTGAACATAGCAAGTCAGACATTATCATTGAGACGCTGGCAGTAGATCATCCAGAAGCGACAAAACTGTGTCAACAGTACGAAATTAATCCTAGTTCCGCCTCTTGTGCTATCAAAATTAACTGGAATGGCACAATGGAAAAGGAGCAAACAAAACATAGTGGTTCAACTGTGTTAGTTTCAGTACCCGATGCAGATAATCCGTCTGAAGGCAAGTTACTGCGGGAAATAGTTGATGCTGAGAAAACTCCAGTTGCTGGACACTACAAATTTGACAGTGACGGTGCTTTAATCCTAACTATAGAAGATGAAAACATCTGGTCAGAGGAGCGCCTGTGGTTTGCTAGCCCCAATTTGCGAATGCGGGTAAATGTCCTCAAGAGTTTTGGTGGATTTAGTATTACTTCTTTCACTTCTGAGATTCGCATGGGTGGTTTTCCACCTGCTGCAAAGGCTTCCGAGGCGGCTAATTCAGTATCGAGTTAGTTGTAATTTAGGACTTACGCAAAACTATACGCGCTCAGGGGCAATTCATTAATTGCCCCTACCTAGAAATCAGGGTTTATTTAAACTGTGTTCTGGCTAGTAATTGCTTCTGGCATTAAACCTCTGCAAAAAAATGTAGAGACGTAGCAGTGCTACGTCTCTACAATGGTTATGGATAAAGCATAATTAGTTTCTAGATATCTATAATTTATTCTGAATTCTGTTTCAATAAAAAATACCAAGCTATGGCTAATTCCATAGTTGGGAAAAATATATCTAGATTTTTATGGCTGCGTTGATACTTTTTAAATTTGCAAAAAGTTAGCGATCGCTTGCGGTAATGGCAAAATAATTACAATCAACAAAGCCATTGCCAGTAATCCCCAAATATCACGTTTGTTATCCAATTCAGTGACATCATTCAGTGCAGGCTCATCAATCAACGGCATAAATAATAAGATAATTGCCCACATCAAAAATTCTTCCCGAATTAACGAAAGTAATAGCAAGAGAAGGCGAGCCACTTGACCAATCATAATCGCAACTCGTTGTCCAAACATTGCATGGACAATGTGACCTCCATCAAGTTGTCCCACAGGCATTAAATTTAACGCCGTCACAATTAGTCCGATAAAACCAGCTACTGCAACTGGATGCAAATCAAGGGCTGATTTTGCTGTTAACTGACTTCCCAAGGCTAGCTTCGATAATAACGCTAGTAAGATGGAATATTTGGGATTAAGGGCATCAGGATTCAAAAATCGGCTTTTTTCTTCAATCAGGGGAACCACGTCAGAATGAGCCAAGCCCCATATTAATAATGGCAAGGTAACAACAAAGCCTGCAAGCGGCCCAGCGATACTAATATCAAATAATGCTTTACGGTTGGGAATGGGACTACGCATCTGAATAAATGCACCAAAAGTTCCCAAAAAGAAGGGCATTGGAATAAAGTAAGGCAATGTCGAGCGAATTTTGTAGAATTTAGCCGTTAAATAATGCCCAAGTTCGTGAATACCCAAAATAGTCATTAACCCTAAAGCATAAGGTAATCCTTTAAATAGGACATCTGGGTTAGATAGAACTTTGAACAAAGAGCCAATTTCCCATAGAGGCGGAAGAGAAGTACCAGCAATTTCCACTCCCACCAAGGTAGTAGTTATCAAAGTCGCTACTAGTAGTAGAAGTGCTAATCCTGGCCGAGTTAAGCGTTCTTGGTCGCGTCGGGGTGTATTTCTCTCTTTAGCAGCCTGAATATTAGGAACCAGCACAAAGAAAGGTTTGTCATTTAAACCTTCTTGAAAGATCAACACGAAGCGATCGCCAAATTGTGCTTCAATATTAGTCTTAATCTGCTGGTAAGCGTTGCTGGCTTTAGTTCGTAACTGACCCCGGCAAATTACGGCTTGTGGTCGATACTCAATATTTTGAACGTAATATACAGACCAAGGAAAACAATTTCGCAGTTGAGTTTCTTCTGTTGGCTCAATGGGACGCACTAGTGGTTCTGGGGTAGGCTGGATAATTGGCTGTGATTCTGAGGCTTGGGCTGGAACTTCGGTTTGTGTATCTCTTGGCACTCGCCGCCCCCCTAGAAACAATATCCAGTACAACACTGTGCAGATAAATAACGACGAAACAATCAGCCCTGGTGGTGGAGGTTGTTTCGCCCCATATATCAGTGTCCATCCACTTAACAACAATGCTGGTGTCATTAAAACCAGCCACAACAACCATACTGGCGTTCGAGTGATGTGAGCGACACTGTGCTGCACCATTAGATAAGTAGCTAGCCCCAGTAGGAGGATAAACAGAAACCAAAATGCCATGTTATCTTCAGTAATTTTGACAAAACGCCCTACCTAGTAGCTTCAGCACCATAGCATTAACTACGAGGCAGACTTCAAATCCCAATTTTTTCAGATGGTTACAGTTCAATTCTTCAGAATTTCTACACTGTAACCAGATTGTCCACAACTCCTCAGTTCCGGTTCTTTGATTATGTGCCCTTTACCTCAACAGCCAAGTCATACAACTAAGCCACCACGGGCTGTCTTTCCTCAAGAAATTCCTAGCGGAAGTTCCTTGCAATCGGACTTCGCACAAGATAGCATTTTTGCTTTCCCACCCAATCGGGACACATTAGGGGGAACCTCTTATTTTATTGTAAGAAATGAAGGCAATATCCTCATAGATTGCCCTGCCCTAGACCAAACAAATCAAGACTTTTTAGCCGCGCATGGAGGGGTGCGTTGGTTATTTATCACCCATCGAGGTGCTATAGGCAAAACTGCTGAAATTCAGAAAGCCTTGGGTTGCGAAGTTTTGATGCAAGAACAAGAAGCTTATTTATTACCAGGCTTACCCGTAACTACCTTTAGTCAAGAATTTACTCTTGATGCGGCAGTCAAAATTATTTGGACACCAGGTCATTCTCCCGGATCATCGTGCCTATACTACAGTAAGCTTGGAGGTATATTGTTTTCTGGTCGCCATTTGGTTCCTAATCAGAAGGGCGATGCAGTACCATTACGGATAACTAAAACCTTTCACTGGCCACGACAAATCAACAGTGTTCAGTTATTATTAGAACATTTTACACCAGAAACTCTCAGGTACATTTGTCCCGGAGCTAATACAGGTTTTCTTAGGGGCAAGCGTTTTATAGATCGAGCTTATCAACACCTCACCTCTCTGGATTTACCAGCTTTGCTGCGGATGCAGCCCCTTATTTAAAATAAAGACTTCTTCATGAGTATAAAAAACTTATCCTAATGCCCAATACCCAATACCCAATACCCAATACCCAATAAAGTATGGTTCTTTTTGATACTGATGTAAAATATAATTTAAGGAAGATGCTGTCTGGGGAATTCTAGCGTTAGACAAGGAATTCTGGTAAAAATTTATGAGTGCAAAAGTTGATGGAACTGTAAGGATCGCTGGCTACCAAATTATAGAGCAACTTTATTCTGGTTCTCGGACTCAAGTGTATCGGGCAATACGAGAATGCGATACCTTCTCTACGAGACGCTACGCGAACGGTGGGCTTCGCCAACGCCAACCAGTCGTCATCAAGCTCTTAAAACGAGAATATCCAAGTTTTAGTGAATTAGTCCAGTTTCGCAACCAATATGCGATCGCTAAAAACCTAAATATTCCCAGCATCATTAAACCTTACAGCCTAGAACCCCATCACAATGGCTATGCCCTAGTTATGGAAGACTTTGGTGGTATCTCCTTGCGACAATTTACCCAAAGACAACCACTGAGCTTAGAGGAATTCCTACCCATTGCCTTGCAACTGATAGAGACTTTACACCAGTTGCATCAACAGCGCGTCATTCACAAAGATGTCAAGCCAGCTAATATCCTGATTCATCCTGACACCAGAACAATTAAGCTAATTGACTTCAGTATTGCCTCGCTGCTACCACGAGAAACTCAAGAAATCCAAAGTCCCAACGGACTGGAGGGAACCCTAGCGTATTTGTCGCCAGAGCAAACTGGACGGATGAACCGAGGCATTGACTACCGCAGCGACTTTTATTCATTGGGTGTAACTTTCTTTGAACTACTGAGTGGACAACTGCCTTTTACATCTCACGATCCGATGGAGTTGTTACATTGTCATATCGCCAAACAGCCTGACTCTATCTGTAATCTCAACCCGGAAATCCCCTTGATGTTGGGAGAGATCATTTGCAAGCTGATGGCAAAGAATGCCGAAGACCGCTACCAGAGTGCTACGGGACTCAAATATGACTTAGTATTTTGCTTAGAACAATGGCAAAAAACGGGTAAACACACTTGGTTTGATTTAGGACAGCACGATATCAGCGATCGCTTTCTCATCCCTGAAAAACTCTACGGACGGGAGCAGGAAATAGAAAGCTTACTGGAGGTATTTGGGCGGGTTGCCAATGGTGCAGTGGAACTGATGCTGGTGGCTGGCTTCTCTGGTATCGGTAAAACTGCCGTGGTGAATGAAGTGCATAAGGTGATCGTTCGCTGGAACGGCTACTTCATCAAAGGGAAGTATGACCAGTTCAACCGCAATATTCCCCTGTCTGCTTTTGTACAAGCTTTCCGGGATTTGATGGGACAGTTGCTCACCGAAAGCGACACCCAGTTGGAACAGTGGCGAAACAAAATTCTGTCCGCAATCTCTGAGAGTGGACAGGTGATCATTGAAGTGATTCCAGAATTAGAAGGGATTATTGGCACGCAACCGCCAGTACCAGAATTATCGGGTAGTGCTGCACAGAACCGCTTCAATCTGCTGTTTGTGAAATTTATTCAGGTATTTGCTACAAGAGAGCATCCGTTAGTAGTGTTCCTCGACGATTTGCATTGGGCAGATTTGGCATCTCTCAATTTGATGAGGCTGTTAATGGGTGAAACCTTAAAGGGTTATCTGTTAATTATTGGCGCATACCGTGATAATGAAGTGTTTGCGGCTCATCCGTTAATGGTAGCCCTGGAAGAGATTGAGAAGGGAGTCACCGTCAGCACCATTACATTAGCTCCTTTGAGTCAAACAGATGTGAATCGTTTGATTGCCGATACATTGAGTTATTCAACAGAAGTTGCCCTGCCGTTAACCGAGCTAGTTTATCAAAAAGCCAAAGGTAATCCGTTTTTTACAACCCAGTTTCTCAAGGCATTACATGAAGATGGACGAATTACCTTTGATTGGGATACAGGTTTGTGGCAGTGTGATTTGGCGCAAGTACCCAGACACACGGCAGCTTGTCTTCAGACATCGCTTTCTTTAACGGATGATGTCGTTGAGTTTATGGCAATTCAACTACAAAAGTTGCCACTCGAAACTCAGGAAGTTCTGAAATTGGCAGCCTGTATCGGTAATCAATTTGATTTGGCGACATTGGCGATCGTTTTTGAACAGTCTCCAACCCAAACGGCAGAAGTTTTGTGGAAAGCGTTGCAAGAAGGGTTAGTTTTACCACATTGTGATGTCTATAAGTTTTATCAAGAGTCAGAAGCAATAACAGATTCTTCTGACTTGGGGATTCTGGATTCTGGTTCCTGTGTTTACACATTTTTGCACGATCGCGTCCAACAAGCGGCATATTCTCTCATCCCAGAGGAGCAAAAACAGGCAACTCATCTAAAAATTGGCCAGTTACTCCTGAGTAATACCCCCGAAAGCAACTGGGAAGAACGAATTTTTGAAATTGTCGGTCAACTTAACGTTGCGGCTGAATTGATTGCCCAACCCGCAGAACGTCAAGCATTAGCGCAATTTAACCTGATTGCAAGCCGCAAGGCCAAGGCAGCGATCGCCTACACTGCTGCCTGCAAATATGCCCAGGTGGGCATTGGGTTACTCGCCCAAAACAGTTGGCAGCATCAGTATGAGTTAACCCTAGCACTCCATCAAGTTGCCACAGAAGCTGCCTATCTGAGCGGTGATTTAGAGGAGATGGCAGCCAATGCTCATCTTGTCCTAAATCACGCCAAAACTCCATTAGATAAAATCAGCGTCTATGAGGTAAAAATTGAGGTATTCACTGCTCAGGGTCATTTTGCCGAAGCGATCGCAGCAGCACTTACCATTTTGAAGCAATTGGGAGTGGAACTACCCACAGAGCCTACCCAGGAAGATGTGGCAGTGGCCTTGCGTACCGTCTTAGATGTAATTGGAGAGCGATTCCCTGCCGAGTTGCTCAACCTCAGCGATGCAAGGGATGCAAACATCCTGGCAGCAGCTCGAATTTTGACATCAGTAGCACCCTGCGCTTATCTGTCCCAGCCACAGTTGTATTTACTGGTGATTTTAAAAAAGGTTTATTTATCTGTCGTCTATGGTAATGAATCAACCTCGACCTTTAGCTATGTCTCTTATGGAATATTGATGTGTGGTGTATTCAAAAACGTCGAATTAGGTTATGAATTCGGTCAGTTAGCCCTCGACCTGCGATCGCGTTATCAAAATTCCGAATTGAAAGGGAAAACTTTATTATTAGTCTGTGTGTACACAAGGCATTGGAAAATGCACCTGCGGGAGTTATTACAACCCTTGCAAACTGCCTATTGTAGTTGTTTAGATGTAGGCGATTTGGCTTTCGCGGGTTACTCTGCGTATAACTACAGTTTTTACTCCTATTTTGCAGGACAGAATTTAACACAGCTAGAGCCGGAAGTTGCTGGTTATTGTGAAGCGCTCAAGCATCTCAAGCAAAATCTAGCTCTGAACTATTCCCAATTGATTCGACAAATTTTGCTGAATTTAATGGGAGATGCGGATGACGTTGTGGTGTTGAGCGGTACAGCCTACAATGAACAGCATCAACTTCCATTACATGAAGCAGCAGGCGATCGCACCGGATTAGCATTGCTGTGGATTAACAAACTGGTTGTATCGTATCTGTTTTCCGAGTTTGAACAAGCCGTAGAACAGGCTAGGCAAGCGAGACAATATTTAGATGCGATCATTGCTTTTTTATATGTACCCATCTTTCATTTCTATGATTCTTTAGCCCAACTAGCATGGTTTGAGCAACTCTCAGCCTTAGAACAGCAGCAAATGAAAGAATACATTACTGCTAATCAAGAAAAACTTAACTACTGGGCTACCCATGCGCCAATGAATTTTCGCCACAAATTTGATTTGGTGGAAGCCGAGCGGTATCGAGTCTTGGGCAATCGGGCAGAAGCAATTGAATATTACGATCGCGCCATCATTGGAGCCAAAGAACAAGGCTATATTCAAGAAGAAGCACTAGCCAATGAATTAGCCGCCAAATTTTACCTCGACTGGGGCAAAGAGCAGATTGCTCAGTCATACATAACTCAAGCCTACTATGGTTATGCTCGTTGGGGTGCGAAAGCCAAAGTCGTCGATCTAGAAAAACGTTATCCCCAATTACTCGCCCCCATTCTTCAGCAAAGTCCTTCTCCTCTCTCAACTAACGAAACTATCTTTGCCTTGGGGAGTGTTACCTCCACCAGTTCTGCCAATTCCAGTAGTAGCAGCATTTCTGTTGCTCTAGATTTAGCTACCATTCTCAAAGCTTCCCAAACCCTATCTGGCGAAATCGAACTGGAAAAACTGCTTTCAGTATTGCTGCATATCGTCATTGAAAATGCTGGAGCAGATAAGTGTGTATTCATGCTTTTAGAATCAGGGCGTTTGCTAATTCAGGCGTTAGCACAGCTTTCTCTTAGTATCGTATCTGTAGAGAACAAGAAGGGAATTACTCATGTTGATTTTTACCCAAGATTGCTGAATCCACAACCCATTGAAGACTCTCAGGATGTACCAGTTGGCTTAATTAATACCGTCAAACGCAGCTTAAAACCAACAGTAATTATTGATGCCACAGTGCATCCTCAATTCATCAACGATCCTTATATTCAGCAACAGCAGCCCAAAAGCATCTTGTGCAGCCCAATATTACATCAGGGGAAGTTGCTGGGCATATTGTATCTGGAAAATAACCTAGCAGCCGGAGCCTTTACAAGCGATCGCGTCGAACTGCTAAACTTGCTTTGCGCTCAAGCGGCAATTTCTCTAGTGAATGCCCGACTTTATCGAAATTCCCAAAACTATGCTCAACAGTTGAGGCAATCTCTAGCAAAATTACAGGCTAGTGAAATCCGCTTCCAAAATTTGGCGAATAATATTCCTGGGATGGTGTACCAATTCCGTTTGGCAGCCGACGGTTCAACTTCAACACCTTACGTTAGCTCTGGCTGTTTTGACTTGTATGGATTAGAGCCAGAGTTAGTGATGGCAGGGATACACAGCCTTTACGATATGAATCATCCTGACGATCAACCAGCTATTGCAAAAGCGATCGCTTACTCTGCCCAAACTCTGACACCATTTGATCAAGAATGGCGCATTATCCTACCTTCAGGAGCCGTGAAATGGATTCAATCTGTGGCTCGGCCAGAGCGACAAGCCGATGGTGCAATCTTATGGGATGGGGTGGTAATTGATATTAGCGATGTCTACGACGAGCTTCGCTTACGCAAAGAGGCCGAAGCATCTCTAGCCAAAGAACAAGAGTTCTTGAATGCCATTATTCAAAATATTACAGATGGGATTGTTGTTTGTGACCCTAATGGAAATTTGGTCTTATTCAATAACGCAACCCGTGAGTTTCATGGCTTACCAATAGAATCATTACCACCAGAGCAATGGGCACAACATTTCGATCTCTATCAAGCTGATGGTCAAACACCCCTATCAACAACAGAAATTCCTTTGTTTCGCGCCTTGCAAGGGGAAATAGTTGAAAATGCAGAAATGGTAATTGCGCCGAAACATGGCTCTAAGAGAATTTTGTTAGCAAGCGGACAAGTGATCGTCGATTCTTTAGGCAACAAACTTGGTGCAGTAATTGTGATGCGAGATATTAGCGATCGCAAACAAGCAGAACTTACTCTACAGCAAAAATCACTTGATTTGCAACAAGCGCTAAACGAGCTACAAAACGCCCAATTACAAATAGTCCAAAGTGAAAAGATGTCTGCACTGGGTAACTTAGTTGCTGGTGTCGCTCACGAAATGAATAATCCCCTCGGTTTTATTGCTGCCAGTCTCAAACAAGCTAAACCTACTATTGCTGATATTATCGAACACTTGAAACTCTATCAAGAAACTTCACTCAACAAGAACGATCAAATCAAAGATCATGCGGTCGAAATTGAATTAGATTATACCTTAGAAGACTTGCCCAAGATGATTGATTCAATGTCTATGGCCTGTGACAGATTAAAAAAAATCAGCACCAGTTTAAGAACTTTCTCTCGTGCGGATCAAGACTACAAAGTGCTTTTCAATATCCACCAAGGCATTGATAGCACAATTTTAATTTTAAAACATCGTCTAAAGGCTAATGAACTACGCCCTGCTATTGAAGTTGTCACAAACTACGGTAATTTACCTCAAATTGAATGTTTTCCAGGGCAGCTAAATCAGGTGTTTATGAATATTTTGGCAAATGCGATTGATGCCTTGGATGAGTCAACTATTGGGCGGAGTTTAGCAGAGATTCAAGAAACTCCTAACCAAATTATAATTACAACCTCAGTCGAGAATCATCTAGTTAAAATTGCCATCGCTGATAATGGTAAGGGAATGAGTGAACAAGTTAAAGAAAAAATATTTGACCATTTATTTACTACAAAAATTGTTGGTAAAGGGACTGGGTTAGGGTTGGCGATCGCTCGGCAAATTGTCGAAGAAACTCACGGTGGTAATCTGACCTGCACTTCTGTACTGGGGCAAGGGACAGAGTTTGTCATTACCTTACCAGTTAAAACGGTGACATTGGATTCATAACAATAAAAGAGTTTTGCCAGAGGTCTAATATCCTCTCAAATTTCTTCACCATCAATACTAAGTTGTTACGCAAATAAGATTGCACATCAACTGGTGAGGTTATCCTTTGTCAATTGTCCTTTGTCCTTGGTAAACACAAATGACAAATGACAAATGACGGTCTACACGGAAAATATTGCAATACATCACTTTGCAACTAAATGAGGTAAGGAACCAAGGATTCACAAATCAAATTATTCTTCTCCCTCCTGCCTTCTGCCTCATGCCTCAAAACCAGTGGCTTTGTGCCTCATGCAAAAGAAAACTGCTGTATGTAGGCGCGTTAGCTTAACTACAACCTACAAATCTTTCTGAGGAATATCTTCGTGAAACTCTATCATCAATTGCATGGTTTCCACAGCTAAATCACGTAAGTCTCGATTTAGAAATACAACACCTTGAGAACCAAACCAACGATCAAAAATCGCAACATATTTGGGGTTATCGTTGACAAATCCTTGCATAAACTTGACGAGGGAATAGTTAACTGAATCGAGGAATTTAGAGTTATTCTCAGGAACCATACAAGCAATTCCTTCTCGTGAATAGGGACGAGGAGGTGCGATCGCAAAACTATCTTGATTTTTTGCTGTTTGTAACCATCCCTCTAAAAGAATGCTATCGGATGCAAAAGCGTCAATTTTACCCTGTTCCAAAGCCGCAAATCCTTCTGCTCTAGCCTTAAAATATACAAGTTTAGCTTGGGGTTGTATTTGCTTGATGGCTTGTTCGTTGGTAGTTCCAGCCAGCACACCCACACGCTTGTTAATGAGAGATTCAGGCGAACCTAAATTGCTGTCCTTCTTAATTAAGATTTGAGTACCTGTGACACCATAGCTGATTGAAAAATCAACCTTTTTATCTCGTTCCCAAGTAAAACTACTAGCATCACAGACAATATCAACTTGTCGATTAATTATCTTGGGAATTCTTTCTGATGGGGTAACTCCAACTAATTTAAGTTGAATTTTCTTGCCTAATTCTTTTTCTAACTGCTTCTGGATCAAAGTCAGCATATCCACAGAATAACCAATCAATTTTCCTTGACTGTCAGAATATGCAAAGGGTAAAGCATCTCTACTTGTACCTGCTGTTAATACTCCTGTCCGCGCCACTTTTTGCATCACAGTTTCTGCCCCTGCAACACCAGGTAAGGATGCTGATAATATCAAACCGAATATCGCACTATATATCTTCGACTTAGTAAAAGCAGGTAAACACGAGAGATTTATTTTAGTACTAACAAACATATTCAAATATTTGGGCATCCACAGTATCAAAGTAAAAAAATTATCTCTGTGAATTGCCAAGTAAGCAGTTCTAGAAATGATTCTTCACATTAGAGACTTAAAGAAAACCTTTGTACTGGCAATTTACCTTGTATTAAAGGAGATTCCCTACCTACTCTTTTTTATCCTCATCTCCCAACATTTTCAGTAATTTTCTCGCAGCTAGAATACCTACAACTCCTGCACCAACTATTTCCGCTGCTTGCACCACTTTTTTACCGACATCATGAGGGTCAAGGTGGTGATGGAAAATCTCTTCATCCACCCATTCCGTTGTTGCTTTAAAGTCGTGAATTGGTGTTGGCAATAGCGTTAAATAAGTGCCTTGACGGATTAAATGCCCAGATTCGCCTGCAACTTCAAAAACATTGAAAAGGTTAGCAGCAGCATCATTTATCCCCAATTTCAAAAGGGTTCCCCGGATGTTAACCTTAACAGGTTTGAGTTCTTCTCCTAGAGCGATCGCTTTCAAATTGTGGGCAATATTGGCTCCTTGCTGATAAGCCACTTGAGCCGTAGGCGGTAGCGAATTATCCTGAACTGCTGCACAATCACCACCGACAAACACTTCTGGGAAATCGAGTAATTGCAAGGTGGGAGTAACTAAAGGGCGATCGCGACGATCTCGATGTTCTTTAGGAATTGGCAAATCTTTAATCAGTGGATGGGTAGAAGTGCCAGCAGTCCAAACTGTAGTATGTGTAGCTAATGTCTCAATTTGATCGTTACGCTTATATTGAATTGAGGTGGAACCAATAGCAGTAGCTTCTGCTTCCACAATCATCTCTATTGGCACAGCACGTTTATTCAATTCCCGTTCGGCAATTTCACGCAATGGGTTATTTATATCGCCATCAAGGATTTCTTTACCATGATTGAGTAGTACTACACGAATTTCACTTGAATTTCCTCCCAAAGCGCTATACCAATGTGGGAGAAAATCAGCTAGAGTTGCTGCCATTTCCACACCACTTGCACCACCACCAACGATGACTACTGTTAATAGTTTTCGGCGTTGTTCTAAATCTTCAGTTTGGACGGCTTTGTGCAAACAGTCACGTAAATGTCGCTCAAGAGTGATCGCATCTGCTTGCGTCCAGAAAGGAAAGGCATTAACATTCGCACCTTCAACTTGATGATAGCCAGTAACGCTGCCCAAAGCTAATACTAAATTGCTGTAATTGTAAGAGTTTCCCGAAGTTAATTTAACTTCCCGTTGATGCAAGTCTATCGATTGCACTGTATCTTGCACAAAGATGACTCCACTACCTTTAAGTAGTTCCGAAAAACGTGGGACTACCTGAAAGGTATCCATCTCGCCATCGAAATATTCATATAGTAGCGGCTTAAAGCAAAAGCGCTCGTCTCTATCAATCAAGATAACAGAACGAGGATAATGTTCGTGAGCTAAATGTAAGGCTGTAAATAGCCCCGCAAAACCACCGCCGACAATCACAGTTTGATAAACTGGGCTGTTCATAAAATCCCTCACAAATGTTGTTAAATCAGATAATGAAAGCTTTGCTAGATGAATAAAAACAAAGCTATCAAAATAGCGCTGAGGAACACAGCAAATGCAATAGCATATTCAACTCTCTGACTAAAAAATCCGACAGCAGCAATCAGAGCGATCGCTAGCCCAATAATGCCAGCGTATTGCTCTTTTTGTAATCCGCGTGCAATTAATGGATCTTGGACTGGTGCTGGAGTTTCTTGAATTGTTTTTAGGGTACGTTCTGAGGCTGGTATTTCTTGCAAGAATAGATTCATCACATTACTCCTGAAAATACTGGGATTTTGAATTTTTTTATGCTCGCCAAAGGTAGAGAAGCGAGAAAAGAAAGACCCAAACTACATCAACAAAGTGCCAAAAAAGAGTAGTCGCACTTGTCCCGAAGTGAGTTTTATTATAGTTGCCTGGGATGAATGAACGAATCAGCATAATTATCTGAAGCACAACACCAGCCAGGACGTGTAGACCGTGGAAGCCTGTTAGTAAGTAAAATGTCGAACCAACTAACCCTGTAGTAATCTTGAAATCGAGACTTTTCCACTCAATTAACAGACCAACTAAGAAGTAACTTCCCATTGCGATCGTTATTAACCATAGCCAACGAAATTTAGTGAGTTGATTACGCTTGAGGGCATTTTCTGCTGGTTGAATGACAAAGCTACTAGAAAGTAATATTACCGTATTAATAACCACAATTGTAGACAATTCTGGCCCCGAAATACCGGGTGACAGCCAATTTTTAGTAGTCAGTCGTAGAGCAACATAAGTAAAGATAAAACTCAAAAAGATGATGCTTTCTGATAGCAGGAACACGGTAAATCCGAACATTCCTTTTCCATGATGATCTTCATGGCTACCGCCACCACTTGGTAGAAAGCGCTGTAACCAATTTGGCAAGCGTCGCCGCCATAAATCAAAACGGATAGGACTTTCATCTATATGAATAGTGCGACGTTGCATAATTCAATTGGGGAATTGGGCATTGGGCATTGGGAATTGGGATTAGAGATTGAAGAATTGATAACTATTTCTCAGTCTCCAGTCTCTAGTCCCTAGAGAGACTCACCATTATTAGAATTTTCGATTACTGAATACTTTGGATTGCCGTAGTCATAAGGAGGTCTTGTAACAATTGGAATCTCTTCAAAGTTATCTCGCGGAGGTGGTGAAGAGGTTGTCCATTCCAATCCACTAGCGTGCCAAGGATTGTCAACTGCACGCGGCCCGTAAAGCCAAGAGCCTACTATGTTAGCAATAAAAGGCAGGGTGGATGCTCCTAGTAAGAATGAAGCCAAACTAGCGATGACGTTCCATCCTTGATACTGTGGATCGTAGGAAGAAACTCGGCGTAGCATCCCTTGTAAACCTAATGGGTGCATGGAGAAGAAGGTGATATTGGCAGGTATAAAGGTTAGCCAAAAATGCAATTTGCCCCAACCCTCAGCATACATTCTTCCAGTTATTTTGGGAAACCAGTAGTAAATTGCCGCGAAGATTGCCATTGTAATCGTGTTAAAAACGATGTAGTGGAAGTGTCCCACAACAAAGTAAGTATTATTAACGTGGATATCAAAGGGCGTGGCAGCAAGCATTACACCAGTAACACCGCCAAAAATAAACATGGCTGCACCTCCCATCGCAAACAGCATTGGTGTCTCTAGATGTAGCTTGCTTCTCCAGATGGTGGCAGTCCAAGCGAAGGCTTTAATACCCGTGGGTATGGCAACTAACATTGAGGTAGCCATGAAGGTCATCCGCATCCAACCAGGGGTAGCACTGGTGAACATGTGATGTGCCCAAACGAAAATGCTGATCGCAGCAATACCCAAGGTGGCGATCGCAACTGACCGATAACCAAATAGGGGATTGCGAGAAAATGCAGGCAGAACCTCAGCAAAAATACCGAAGGCTGGTAGTGCCATGATATAAACTGCTGGGTGAGAGTAAAACCAGAATAAATGTTGATAAATGATCGGATCGCCATTCCCATCCGGTTTAAAAAATTGTGTACCGAAGGAGAGGTCAAGCAACAGCAAGATCAATGCACCTGTCAATGCAGGTAAATTAATCAGTTGCAATAACTGGGCACTGAGAACCGACCAAACAAACACAGGCATCCGAAAAAATGTCATCCCTGGGGCCCGCATCCAAAAGATGGTTGTCATGAAGTTGACAGCGCCCATGATGGAAGAAATGCCGATTAAAACTAGGCTGACTATCCAAATAAATTCACCGTTAATCAGTTCACCACCTGGAATTTGCAGACTAATTGGCGGATAAGACCACCAGCCAGATTGTGCAGTGCCGTTTGGGAGAAAGAAGCTAGATAGTAGTAAAAGACCTGCGGGTGGCAACATCCAAAAAGAGATGGCGTTGAGCAAGGGAAAAGCCATATCCCGCGCTCCAATCATTAGCGGCACTAAGTAGTTAGAAAGCCCTGCATTGAAGGGAATAATCCACAGGAAAATCATGATTGTCCCGTGCATGGTGAACAAACCGTTATAAAGCGGGCGATCGACCAAATTTGATTCTGGGGTGAGCAATTCAGCCCGAATGAGCATCGCCAACAGCCCGCCAATCAGGAAGAAAATGAAGGTCATCACCATGTACTGAATTCCAATCACCTTATGATCGGTGTTGAAGCTGAAATATTGCCGCCAAGTATTACCCTGCTGGTTCTGGTAATTTTTCGATTCTCGATCCCCGGTAATCTCTTCACTAAAATCATGTGTCATTATTTTGCTTCCTTTTATTGGCAATGCCAGGTTGAGCAGGTGTGACGGTATACCAGCCGCTATTAAACAATGTTTTTGGTGGTTGGATATTTTCGGCAACTGCCTGATTTACAGGAGTTTGTTCGCTACTAGCAGTTTGCGTGAGCCACTGATTATATTGATTGAGGGATTCAACGTATACATCCGTTTCCATTAAGGCAAAGTAAGTACCGCTAAATTGAGAGTCTTTCAACCGATATTTGCCTGCACGAATGGGTGTTAGCACAAGATCAATGTCGCGTCCTGGAATAATATCCTGCTTTAAGCGAAACTCAGGGACATAGAAACCGTGAATTACATCCTGCGCTTGCAGATTTAAGCGAGTGCTGCGATTGATCGGTAGATGCAGTTGATTGCTAGTAACATTATTTGGATAACGAAAAGACCAATCCCACTGCTTAACGAAAACATCAATAGTTTCAGATGCAGGTTTGGGGCGATGCCTACGGCGGGCTGCGCCTACGCTAATGGTTGCGGCGGAGGCAGATTCTAGGGGTGTGTGCAAATGAACGATTTGCTTTAGACCCAAAATATTTAACTGCTGATAAATATTGAAACTTTGGAAAGCAATCCACACTACTAACAAAGTTGGGGTTGCTGTCCATAATATTTCTAGCCTCGTATCACCTCTAGAGGGGTGTCCCTCGGTGTAGTCTTCTGGAGGAGCGCGATGGAATGCGATCGCATACAGCATAACGCCAACTAGCCCAAGTAAGATAAATGCTCCAATTGAAACTAAGAAGCTAAATAAATCATCTACCCTTTGTGCTTCTGCTGTAGCTTGGGGAGGCATCCAAGAAAACGCCTGTTGCCCAATCCACCGACTGACGACGAGTAGAACTGCTACATAAACCGCTATCAATATATATTCAAAAACACTAAACATAAAATTCAATAAATTCTCGTTTAATTATTTGTTGTAAACATTTTTGGCAATGGTATTAAGTAACTAGGCGCAAATAAATTAAAGTTTGTAGTCGGGACTTTAGTCCTGATGATAATCCTTGTTTTGAGCGATGAATCGCTCACTACGAACTAGGATTTTATTTGATGTTTAATTATGCCTACCTAACTTAGCAGCAGTAACATGAATCCCAAATTCTTCTCCCAATTGCGCCCCCAATGTTCCGTGAACGAATAATATGCCTAATATTGCAATCCCTGCTAACAAGTAACTCCACTGCACTTGTCTGGAAGCATCCTTCCGCCAGCGATAGCGTTGTAAACCTCTCCATACAGTCATGGCGACAATAATCCCCAACAGCAAAACGCCACCCAAGCCATGTAAAAGCATTGTCCAACCAGCATTTAGCCCCCAAGCACTCTTTTGATCGACTGGTGGATTTGCCAAAAGTAGCTCAAAAAAACCAGCCGCAACCGTGAAAAATGTGATACCTGCTGCTGCTATGAGGTTGTACCAGCCGACATCAAAAAAGCTAGAACGGATGGCGGCCAATCCCAAAAATTTGAAAATAGGTTTTTCTAAAGAAAACAGCACTCCAGCTATGTCAAAAATGATGGCAATGATAAATAAACCGAGGGTTAGATGCACCAACTGCGGATGTATAGGAATCTCATAAGGTAATCCGTTAGCGCCCAACCGCAATCTCAACTGCTCAATCAGTTGCGGGTTCATGGTGAAACTCCCTGTTTCATGGCTTGAACTACAGGTTCGACGTGCAACCCATACACCCAAAACAGTTTACTCCCCAAATACACTTGCAAAAATACTAGGCACACTAAAAATGTTGCAGCCCCAAGGTAAGCTGGTGGTACTTTTCGGGGGCTGCGGTTGCGGATCACAAAACGCCAAGCTGCGATCGCGGCAACCATCGCCCCCAGTGACCAACCCAAGACGGTATGATAATTCAGTGTTGACTGGGCTGCTTTTTCAGCTTGGGCTAGTCCTGCTTCAAACTGGCCAAAGATAATCGCGATGAAAATTGCGATCGCAGCAACAAACATATTCCAAAAACTCACCTCAAATAAACGCACGTTACGGGTGAAATAGCCTAGAACATCGCACACGAAAGAAAAAAGCACCATTGCGATTACGAAGTGGACAATGATGGGGTGCAAAGGGTCAGGGTATGGTAGATTTTGGCTATTCAGAGACAGAGCAGGCATCGCTTTTTACCTTATAAGTCTAAACATGTAGATAGATGCTATCCACCTAATGCATCATTCATATTGTCAAGAATGCTAGTGCTAAAGCCGCAGCTAAAGTAATTAAAAAAGATTTAAAAATTGTGATGCACTTATACCTTTAAAGTAAATTCTAAAATCAGAATTTACTCACATCTACTATTTTTTAGCAATTATTTATTCAAGCATAAAAACTAATCTAAATATCTAGAGTTTTCGTTTGTTTAATATACCAATCGATATCAACTAAAACTGATAAGCCAGGTTTCTCTGAATATACCATAAATTATGGTTCAGATTGAAATAGCCTTTAAATCTATAACTTAACAAATCTTACAAATAAAGACATACTATTGTCACAGGAATGACAACTAATTAAAATATTGGCCAGTAAAACAATATACCTTTTATCTTTCTCTGGATAGATTAGGAAAATACTAGGTTCACTTAAGATACTAAAAGATTTTGTTTGTTTAATCGATAATTTAAAGATTTTGATAATGTAAATTTGCTCAGTTAATACTACGCGAAGCAAGCAAAATTCTCATATCATGCAAGTCTTCAGTCACTTACAAAGAATACACTTTTTAAAAGTATTGAAAGCATTATGAGCTATTTCCCTTACCTGCTTAAAGGTCAAAAAGCGCTGGTGACAGGTGCTAGTTCTGGGATTGGTGAAGCCATTGCTCGCAATTTGGCTACATCAGGTGCAGCAGTAGCCATCAACTACCATTCTGAAGCTGAATCAGCCCACAAAATTGTTGATGATATCAAAGCTAATAATGGAGAAGCGTTCGCTATTCAAGCCGATGTCAGCAAAGAAGACCAAGTAAAGGCGATGTTTAGCAAAACGCTTCAAGAATTTGGCACTATTGATATTTTAGTAAGTAATGCTGGCATTCAAAAAGATTCAGCATTTATTGATATGACCATTGAGCAATGGAATGCAGTTATTGGGATAAATCTGACGGGACAATTCTTGTGTGCTAGGGAAGCTGCAAAGGAATTCTTACGTCGAGGTGTGAAGCCTAATATTTCTTGTGCAGCAGGTAAAATTATTTGTATGAGTTCCGTGCATGAAGTAATCCCTTGGGCAGGTCATGTTAATTATGCTACTAGCAAAGGTGGTATTAATATGATGATGAAAAGTATTGCTCAAGAACTAGCTCCCCACAAAATTCGCGTTAATAGTATTGCTCCTGGTGCTATCAAAACCCCAATTAACAAATCAGCTTGGGATACTCCCGAAGCAGAAGCAAAGTTACTAAAACTGATTCCGGCGAAACGTGTAGGAAATGTTGAAGATATTGCTAAAGCAGCAGTTTGGTTGGCTTCTGATGACTCCGATTATGTTAACGGTACAACACTATTTGTAGATGGTGGCATGACCTTGTATCCAGGATTTACGGAAAATGGTTAAAGGCAATAGGCAATAGGAAAGAAGGCTTTTTGAGTTGTACGGAGTTTTTTCACCCAATCAAATATGAGTCCTATAGCGAAGCTATCTTATACCTTCTGATAGTTTACTTTTAACTATCAGACACGAGATTGTAGGTGGGATGCACGACCTAAGTTTCTGGATAGCTCTTATTTACGCTCATGGCAACTGATTCATCTAAAAAAACAATCTTTGCAGCGATAGGGTCTAATTTAGCGATCGCAATTACTAAATTTATTGCCGCCTCCATTACTGGCAGTTCCGCCATGATCTCTGAGGGGATTCATTCAGTTGTAGATACAGGCGATCAACTTGTACTTTTGCTAGGACTGCACAGAAGTCAAAAACCAGCAGATGATAGCCATCCCTTTGGATATGGTCAAGAACTTTATTTCTGGACTTTTATCGTTGCTATCCTGATCTTTGCAATTGGTGGGGGGATGTCAATTTATGAAGGAATTACTCATTTAATTAACCCCAGCCCTTTAGAAGATCCAATATGGAATTATATTGTATTGAGTATGGCAATAATATTGGAAGGCTTTTCTTGGACTGTAGCTTTAAAAGAATTCTTGCCGACCAAGGGTAAACAAAATTTTTGGCAAGCAATCAAAAATAGTAAAGACCCAACAGTATTTACAATATTATTTGAGGATACTGCCGCAATTTTAGGCTTAATTGTGGCTTTGATCGGAATTTTTTTAGGACATTTATTTAATAATGTTTATTTTGATGGCATTGCCTCTATTATTATTGGTATTATCTTGTCTATAGTAGCAGTCTTACTAGCTAGAGAAAGTAAAGGATTATTAGTTGGTGAAAGTGCTAATCCTCAAACTATAGCCAATATCCGTTCTTTATCAAAAACAGAACCAGGGGTACAAGAATTTATTCGGGTACTAACAATGCAACTTGCTCCACAAGAAGTATTACTCAACTTGGAAATCCAGTTTTCTAAAAATCTCACAGGCGAAGAAATAGCATTAACTGTAGAACGTTTAGAAATAAAAATTCGCCGAAAACATCCTGAAATAAAACAAATTTTTATTGAAGCAAAGTCTTTAGCTGCTACTCGCAAATATTCTCAACCTTTTAATTGAAGGAGAATTTTGTTTCGATAAATATCAACTACAGCGTTTCCAAATAGCACTCAAAGCTTATCGGCACAATAAATTATGGTAAAGATTATTGGTCAAGAACAGGCTTTTGGTTCACCAGGTATCGAGCCTCGATGGACTCATGCCAATAAAGAAGCAGTCGGAACAGCTTATTCTACCTCTAGTCGCGTTTGGTTTACTGTTTGCAACGGTGTTGTGACAGAAGTCTACCACCCCACAGTAGACAGACCCCAAATTCGAGATTTGCAATATCTAATTTCTGATGGCAAAAGCTTTTTCCATGACGAGAAACGCCATCTCGAATCAAAAGTTGAACAGATGTGGACTCATGGTTTAGGATACCGCGTCACTAATTCCGATCCACAAGGGCGTTATGCTGCGATCAAAGAAGTGATTGCTGACCCCCATTTATCCTGTATTTTACAACATACAAAGTTAATAGGAGAGCGCGAGTTTATCTCGCAACTCCAGCTATACGCATTGTGTGCGCCACATTTGGAAGTTGGTGGCAGAGGTAACAATGGTTACGTCATAGAAGTTGCTGGACATCGGATTCTAACGGCCGAGAAAGCAGGAAGATGGATGGTGCTAGGTGCAACGGTTCCCTTCAGCCGTCTTTCATGTGGTTATGTTGGTCAAAGTGATGGGTGGACAGATTTAGCTGATAATTTCCAGATGGATTGGGAGTTTGACAGTGCTTTAAACGGCAACATTGCTTTGACTGGACAACTAAATCTAAATGAGAGTAACGAGTTCACTTTGGGAATGGCATTTGGTACAACTCTGCACAATGCAATTTCCACACTGTTTCAGTCGCTAAATATTCCTTTTCAACAGCAGAAGCAACATTATATCGAACAGTGGAAGCGATCGCGCCAAGGCATCAAACCATTAGAAAATATTTCATTCGATGATGGCAACTTGTATCACCACAGCATTAGTCTGCTTTTGGCCCATGAAGACAAAACTTATCCAGGTGCTTTAATTGCTTCCCTGGCAATTCCTTGGGGTGAAGCCAAAGACGACCAAGACCAAGGGGGATATCACCTTGTCTGGACGCGGGATATGGTTAGCAGTGTATCAGGTTTATTGGCTGCTGGGGAAACTGAAACAGCAGTGCGATCGCTAATTTATCTGGCCACGAGTCAGCAGGAAGACGGCGGTTTTGCCCAAAATTTCTGGGTTAATGGGGAACCTTACTGGAAGGGTATTCAACTAGATGAAGTGGGATTTCCAATTTTACTAGCATGGCTACTGCACCAACATAAAATACCACTGACCTTTGATATTTATCCCATGATTTTACGGGCAGCAGGTTATTTAATTCGTCATGGCCCGGCTACCCAACAAGAACGCTGGGAAGAAAACAGCGGTTATTCACCTTCTACACTGGCATCTAATATTGCCGCTTTAATCTGCGCTGCTCAATTTGTTCGTGAACGTGGGGATAAAGCAACAGCACAATTTATCGAAGAATACGCCGATTTTTTAGAATGTCACGTTGAAACTTGGACAGTTACTACTGAAGGTACTCTTGTTCCTGGCATCAATCGCCATTACATCCGCATTACTCCTACAGATATTAATAATCCTCAACCCAGCGAAAATCCTAATCAGGGAACTCTTTTGATCAGCAGTCAGCCTCCTGGTGAACCAGCAGAATTTCCTGCGAAAGAAATTGTGGATGCAGGCTTTCTGCAACTAGTACGCTATGGAATTCGTAAACCTGACGATCCGATTATTGTTGATTCCGTCAAAGTAATTGATGCAGTCTTGAAAGTAGATACACCCGTTGGGCCTTGTTGGCATCGTTACAACCACGACGGCTATGGACAACAAGAAGATGGCAGTCCTTACACTGGTTGGGGTAAGGGACGCGCTTGGCCTCTCTTGACAGGAGAAAGGGGACATTATGAATTAGCTGTTGGTGGCGATGTCAAAACATATATCAAGGCAATGGAAGGATTTGCTTCAAACACTTGTTTGCTACCAGAACAGGTTTGGGATGAAGGAGATAGACCTGAAAGCCATCTGTATTTAGGATCTTTCCAGAAAACATAATTAAGTAGGTTGGCACAATTAAAGCTAACTAGCAAGGGCTGTCCTTTGTCATTGGTCATTAGTAAGGACTTTAAGACTATTTAGTTTCTTCATAACATAATTTGGTTTATTTCTACCAACTTACTTATTTATATGGCTAATATTTAATTTTTTAAAAATACCTTCTTCGTACAACTCAAAAAGCCTTCTTTTCTATTGCCTATTGCCTCTTTCCTTTCCACGAAAGTAACTTAAAAATCAAAGCGGAAATTCTATAAAATTTTCCTCAACGATATCAAATTTTATTATCAGCTAATTTTCTCGTCGCGTAATCAATGTAGTATCTCAAGTGTTGTGTAATGACTCATCATCTTATGGGTAAACAAACTGTTTGGCAGAAATTGGCTTTAAGAATTTTTAGTATGGCATTACTGCCTACATTAACTACTTATCCTGCTTTCGGTGCAGAGCGCCTAAAATTTAATTATGGTGTTTTAGAAAGGTCTATCCCCATTAGTTCGCTTGAAAACTATGCTAAAACAGGCAATGTAGATGATGATTTTGCTGGATATAGTAAGTATGTAGACAAAAAACAACTAACTCAACTGCGGAAAGTTTTACTAACTCGCATTCCCTTAAATGAAGTAGAAATTTCGCAGTTTCTTTATACACCAATTGGTGAACGATTATTACAAAGATTGGGGAAAATTATTCAGACAGAATCTAGATTATCAGGCTTTTATGCAATTCGCTCGGCACTAATTTTATCAGCCGCAGATCAAAAAGATTTTACCCTCTTAAATATATTACAAAAGTTTCCTGCAAGCTCAATTTCAATAAACTTAAACCAGACTTTAGAAATAGCAGAGACATTACAAGATTTAGTAAATCAAACTCAAAATGCAGTAGCACTTATTAACGAAGAATCTCAACACAATGTAATCACTGTTTCTAAGCTTGATTCTATTCCATTGATGGACTTAGGAAAAACTGGAAATTTTCGTTTCTTAAAGCAAACTATTACCCTTAATGACCTTACACGTAATAGAAGGTTCTTAGCTGATATTTACCTCCCAGTTGCTCCAAATACTCGGAAGATAATTGTTATTTCGCATGGACTTGGTTCTGACAGAACAAGTTTTGCATATCTAGCTGAACATCTCGCTTCTTATGGTTTTGTAGTTGCGGTTCCAGAACATCCGGGTAGTGATTCAAAACAACTACAAGCGTTATTAAAAGGTACAACAAATCAAGTTACTAATCCTAGAGAACTTATTGATAGACCTTTAGATATTAAATATTTACTAGATGAACTCACTAGGTTATCTAAGTCTAATCCAACCTTTCAAGGACGTTTAAATTTAGATCAAGTTGGTATCATAGGGCAATCATTTGGTGGATATACAGCGTTAGCATTAGCTGGTGCAAAGATCAATTTTGAGCAATTGAGAGCTGACTGTTCAGCTTTGGAAGATACGTTAAATGTTTCGCTATTACTTCAATGTTTGGGTGTTAATTTACCAAATTTCCAATATAATTTATCGGATACAAGAATAAAAGCAGCAATTGTCATTAATCCAGTTGGTAGTAGTATTTTTGGTCAAGCTAGTCTTAGCCAAATCAAAATTCCTGTGATGATTATATCTAGCAGTTATGATACTGTTGCTCCGGCTTTACTAGAACAAATTCAGCCTTTTACTTGGTTAACAACTTCAAATAAGTATTTAACGCTGATCAATGGCGGAACACACTTTTCTACTATTGCCGAATCACCTAATGCAACTATTCCTATTCCTATACAAGCAGTCGGTTCAAGTCCAGCCTTGGCACGTCGCTATGTTAAAGCTTTAAGTGTTCCTTTCTTTGAAACGTATATTGCTGGACAGCCAAATTACCTTCCATACTTGAGTACAGAATACGTTAATAAAATTAGTCAGCAACCACTACCATTAAGTCTAATTACATCTCTGACATCTGAAGAACTAAAAACATATAAATAACCTCTAATAAAGATGAAGCAAATGTGCTTTGTGCATCTACATTTTTGGATTATTTATTTTTTTGGTAGTCCCTAATGCAATAATTTCTTCAAAGCAGAAGCAGTCTACGAGATTGGTTAGTGCCACGATCAGATGAGCGTGTTGCTCAGGAATTTGCTTAATCAGCATGAGAATTTCTTTAGCATTTATTCGGAGCGCTGCCTGATGCAGTTGCTCAATCCAGTCGCTAGGCATGACGCTTAAATCTGCAACCGTTAATTTAGGTGTGATGAATGAAGCGTTAGAAGGCCAAGATGCTTTTTCCTGATTTTCTCGTTCATCAGCATAAACATAACGAACACCCAAATATTCAGCCATCTTTTCAAAAATTACGGTTGTCCGAAATGGCTTACGCACAAAGTCATCAAAACCTACAGATAGCGCTGTTAAGCGGTCTTCCTCAAATGCGCTTCCGGTCAATGCAATGATAACTGGGGTTTGAGCGCCTGCTGCTTTAATCTGTTTGGTTGCCTCAAATCCGTTCATAATTGGCATCCGTAGATCCATCCAAATGAGGTGAGGCGACCAATTTTGCCAAAGTTCGATCGCAGCTTGACCATTTACCGCTTCCCGTACCTCAAAGCCAACGGGTGTTAATAACTCAACTAGAAGCTGCCGATTTTCTAGTTTATCCTCAACAATCAAAATGCGATAGCTGGGTTGTCCCTTTTCTAAACCGATAACTTGCCGACTTGGTGCAGGCGTTGGCAAGGTATCCATAATTACTGCACGAGTTCGGATATCAAAGGTAAAAATTGAGCCTTTTCCGAGCGTACTATTCACCCTGATATCTCCGCCCATGAGCCGCACAAATCGCTGGCTGATGGGTAATCCAAGCCCAGTCCCTTCCTGAGCTTTTTGTCCTGCCTCTGTTTGGACAAATGGCTCAAATAGACGATTAAAATCAGAATCAGCAATGCCGCAACCCGTATCTTCGACGCTGAAGTTCAGGGTGATCGGTTCATCTGGTGTGATGTTTTGGTTAGGAGTTTCTACCCGCAAAGTTACTTGACCGATCCGCGTAAATTTGATTGCGTTTCCTAATAGATTAACCAGAACTTGGCGTAATTTACTCTCATCGGCGCAGATGTATTGGGGGATGGTTGGCGATCGCTCCAAAATGAGTTTTAATCCTCTTGATTGGGCTTTCAATGCAAACATCTGTTGCAGGCGATCCAAAAGCCCGTAGAGATCAAAATTTGTTTCGTTGAGGATAACTCGACCTGCTTCAATTTTGGACATTTCCAATACATCATTGATTAAGGTCAGTAAGTCTTCGCCACTGCGGTTGATCGTGTCAAGATATTCCTGTTGCTGTGAGTTGAGCGATCGATTTCGCAGCAGCAGTTGGGTAAAGCCAAGGATGATGTTAAGAGGAGTCCGCAGTTCATGGCTCATATTAGAGAGAAACTGGCTTTTGGCGAGGTTGGCAGCATCTGCGGTTTCTTTGGCTTGCTTGAGCGCAGCTTCGGTTTTTTTCTGTTTGGTGATATCACGAGCCACCCAAAGCACTGTATTGTCTGATAATGGCGAAACACTAGCTAAAAACCAAGTTTCTCGATTCTTGTTCGCTAAGTGGTATTCAACAAAAACATTCTTGCGACTGCCATCAGGGTTTCGGGGTTCTTCTCTCAGATGCAGTGCTTGCTGAATGGCATCAAGTATTAAATTGGCGATTTCTTTTGGTAAAACTTCATCAACTTTTTTGCCAATGCGATCCATATCAGGCTTATAAGCAAAAGATTGTGTTAGCACATACTTTGTTTGCACATACTTTTGGTAACGTCCCTCTGCATCAAAAACCACTACCATATCAGTCATAGCAGCGAACATTAACCGGAGTTCTGCTTCGGATGTTTTTAGTGCTGCTTCTACTTTTCGGCGATCCCTTTGGGCAGCTTCGCTAACGCGAATTTCCCTCTGAAGTTGGGCATTTTTCTCTCCAAGTTCTCTGGTGCGTTGCGTGACTCGGCTTTCTAATTCTTCGTTGGTTCGTGCTAGGGCTAAAAAGGATTCACGCAACTGATGGGCCATAAGATTAAAAGACTCTGCCAAAGAGTTTAGCTCGGTTGTACTGTTCACAGAAACCTTTTGGTCTAAGTTCCCGGCGGCGATCGCTTTGGCTGTACTTCCCAGTCGGAGAATTGGCTGTGTAATCCAGCCGGCTGTCAGAATGCCCAATCCAGTTGCAAGTGCAAAGGCACATAAACAAAGCACAATTGTGGAACGAGTATTCGCATTAATTTGATCCATGAAATCCCGTTCTGGGACAACCACGACGATTAGCCAGTCCAATCCCTGCTGATTCTGCATTGGTACAATTTGTAGAAATTGCCGTTGACCCTCAATGTCAAAATCTAGTTGTTGTTTTTCGGTAATCTGGGTTAAGTCTACAAAGTGTTGCTGCAAATATTCAGCAGTGCGTCGCGTCAAAATATCATTACTGGCGATCGCCTGAACTCGAACCGGATTCTGATCTATGATTGGGGCTGTCGGATTTGCAATTACGTAGGGTTGTTGAGTGGCAGAACTCCCAACCAATAATCCTGTTTGGCGTTCTAGGATGAAAGTTTCACCCGTTCGCCCGATTTTGAGACTCCGCAGATATTGACTAATCCCAGTCAGTGAAAAATCGACAGCAGTAACGCCGAGCAGATTGCCGCCATTATCATAGATCGGCAAGCTGGCATTTAGCACATATTTGGGTGTGGCAAACAGTTTATAAATTCCACCCCAGCTAGCTGTCTTAGACTTAACTGCCGATTGATACCACGGACGAGTCCGAGGATCGTAATTAGGCTTGGATCTTAATAATTTAGTGTAATGTCCCGGTTGGTCTGCGGCGTAAATCCGAATTTCATTCCCAGTGGACTTACCTGAAAGTTTCACCTCAAACTGACCATCATCCGCCCTTTGAACTGCAACGTGTTCACCATATTCTGACCCAAAGTAAACTGCTGTCACTGTGTCAAAGGTCTTCAGTTGATACCAAAGGTGTTGTTCTAATGTTAATAATTTTTGGATATTAAGTTCACCCAGTTTAATGGCATTAGCATTTAGTTGATTGATTTTATGAGGCGTTTCAACATATACCTTTAGGTACTGCTGGATTCGAGCCGTGATTTCATTTCGGAGTTGGATTGCAACTTCATTGACTGCTCGTTGCCCATTATGTATTGATAGCCACCCAGTTAGCCCTACGGCTAGAGAAATTTGCAGTACAAACGGCACTACAAGAATGTGGCGCAACTGCACATTTTTAGTCAGCTTTGAAAGTCGAAGGGTGAAAGAAGGCATATCCGAATTCCTGAAATTAAACAGCAATGTTGGGGTAATAATATTTACACATAAGCCTCTTAATTTTGATGAATTCTATTTGGCATAATTATAGAAGATTAACTGTCTCAGATGATATTACCCTCTTGGGTAATATTGAGAATTAATACATTACCCTATTATGTGAAAGTTTGAATTTATCTTTTTCTTTAGGACTTACGCAAAATATCTCTCAAACTCTTATTTCTCCGTGTCCTCTGCGCCTCTGTGGTTAGTTATTCCGTAACTCTTGCGTAAGTCCTATTCTTAAGAAGTTCAGAATCCCCTAAGTCCTTTTACTTTAAGAAACGCTACCTATAGCTTGCTTGTACCGAGCTAACTCTGGTACACTGCCTAGCTACTTAATCTTGAAAAATCAAGTTAAAAAACGGCTAATAATAAGGTTATAACTTGATTTAAAATGGTGAGAAAATAATTAAAAGGAAAATATTTTACGTATATAGTTTATTTTTAATTACTACTAATAAAAATAACTTAAGTAGGTAAACGGATAGAGAACAATAATATAAATAAATGTAAATTTATCAGTGCCTTGAAAATTACAAGTATCATCAATAGATTTGTTACATGGATGGAATTTATTATCACTTATAATCCATAATTTATTTACATTACGTTACCACTAGCTTGATAATTAACGACTCTCTTAGCCCTTTGAGAAGTATGGAATTAAGCCAATCATCCAAGGGAGATATTCTCATAGTTGATGACACTCTAGATAATCTTCGCCTTTTATCAGCAATGCTTACCGAGCAAGGATACGAAGTGAGGAGTGTTACCAATGGTTCTATGGCGTTAATTGGTATACAAGCTCAACCTCCAGATTTGATTCTGCTCGATATTACCATGCCCGGAATGAACGGCTATGAAGTATGTCAGCGACTCAAATCTAATCCGCAAACACAAGAGATTCCTGTCATTTTTATTAGTGCGTTGAATGAGGTATTTGATAAAGTGAAAGCCTTTTCGGTTGGAGGCGTTGATTTTATTAACAAACCTTTTCAGATTGAAGAGGTGGTTGCTCGAATGGAGCATCAACTCAACCTTTGCCGCTTACAAATGCAACTCCAGGAGCAAAATCGTCGCTTACAGGAGACAGAAGCAGAACTAAGGCGATCGCTAGAACATCAAAAAGCGCTGAATCAACGCATCGAGGAAATGGTGGCGCTAGAAGAACGCAATCGCATTGCGCGTGACATCCACGACTCTCTAGGACATTCCCTCGTAGCGCTAAATGTGCAAATGGAAACAGCATTAACCCTTTGGGAAACCGATCCTAATCGGGCGCGATCGTTTTTATTAGCAGCGAAAAAATTGGGTTCTGAAGCCTTGCAAGAGGTACGGGAATCAGTTTCGGCAATTCGCTCCGATCCACTCCACGGACAATTGCTCGAAAATGCGATCGCTAACCTTGCAGAGGAATTCTATCACCTCACCGATGTCTTACCATACTGCAAAATTGATTTGTCACAACCGCTTTCCGATTCAGTAAATCATGTTGTGTATCGCATTATCCAGGAAGGGCTAACCAATATTTATAAACACGCCAATGCCACAGCTGTTCAAATTAGAATTCAAACAACGGCGGCGGGGCTATCGTTGATACTCCAAGATAATGGCAAAGGCTTTGAATGCGATCAATCCGTTGCCGGATACGGACTCCAGGGAATGCGAGAACGAATAGCTACAGTAAATGCCCAGCTAGAAATTGTCAGTAAAACGGGCGCTGGTTGTCGAATTGTTGCTAACTTTGCCAGAGATGAGGGAGGAGGAGGCTGACAGGTGTAGGTTTTTTATTTATGCATGAGTGGGCACTCTTAAACAGAGTTCTAAACGTGGTTCAAATAACGAAATTTCGTTCTTGGGTGGGAAATCAGAAATTAAAATTTGAGTTCTCAACCAACGGAAAAACCCTATTTCAGCCACATTTGTTAAATACCTACACCTGTCAGCCTACCCCTCCCCCGTCTGCCTCTTCTCCCTGCCTCTTCATTGAGCAGATTTTTCTTCAGCTTTTCTTTATTCACCCAATGTTGCATTTTTTTAAACATCTGTTACATTACTTTACAGACAGTTACAACTGCTACAACACTTGAACTTTGGAGTTTTACTCATGACAGGTTTTAAGAATCCTGCGCCTATTGTTTCAGAAGATCCTAATGCTGTGCGTTTTGGCTTCACTCCTCAAAGTGAAAATTGGAACGGTCGTCTTGCAATGATTGGTTTTTTATCTGCGATTTTGATTGAAGCTTTTTCTGGTCAAGGGTTACTCCATTTCTGGGGCATCCTCTAAATTGATCGTAGTAGGGGTACACGGCTGTCATTAGTGTTTACTGAAACCAAAACCCTTTTAAAACCTCATTTCCAGGTTTAACCTGGATGGGCTGCAACTGCTTACTGGCTTTGACTTGAAGTTGACATCAATGCACAGTTGCGACCCCCTACTAACCATCTATATTCCACACACATCATTCGTTGCTAATGTACGGCGGCTGTTGAGATTGGTGCAAAATACCAGATTTTTCCGGTTAAGCCAAAATATAAGTGAATAACTACTTTACATTGAATATGTATAGCTAAAACTCATGGAAATACCCCAACGCGTATCTGTCCGCTACAAAGACGCGTCTTTCAATAGCAACGAGATCCGCTTAAGAACCTTCCGGCTTGGGTTACAAATATGGGAAGAACAAACCAAACCGAGAAAAACAGAGCTTTATCAGTTTATATCGTCTTGCTTGAAACAAGTTGATCGGCAAGATCGTTTTATGTTTTCTCTACTGTTCATAGAATTAACAGACATGATACGTAATTCTTCGCTGGAAAGGGGAACGAAAGAGGTTTTGATTAAAACAGCTTTTAGGGAGTTTGCTTGTGCGATAACAGACTTTGAAGACGTTGGCAAATAAAGTTAATCATGGGGGTGCTGGTATTCTGTAGATGTAGCCCACCCCGGCATCACTCTAACTAATCGAGTAGGGTATTTATAAGTAAGCAGCTTTCCAATCAGATTAGTTTTTTTGCTAAATGCGCGGATGGGTAGGTGTTGGGGAAGGGGTAACTATAAAAATGGCTGAACTGTGCTATATGTAAGAACTTGGGAGCGATGCCTGCGGCGGGCTACGCCTACGCATTTCAAACCATCCGCGCACCTTATGGAGACTAGTTTTCAGCCATTTGCCTCTAGCAAAATCACAATTCATCGTGTTATCATTTCAGCATTCGCGCAACCGAACCTTGAAAACTAAATAGGGCAAAGCTTTCAGAAGCCAGCGATTGCAATTATCTTAAATCCCTATTAGGGATTGAAACAAGCATTATGGTTGCTGGTTTGTAGCGATTTAATATTGCAATTATCTTAAATCCCTATTAGGGATTGAAACAAAGCATTATCAACAATTTCACCATCAATTGTCACATTGCAATTATCTTAAATCCCTATTAGGGATTGAAACCTAGCAGATTCATCAGATGGCAGACTGTAAACTAATTGCAATTATCTTAAATCCCTATTAGGGATTGTGAAAATGAAAACACAGATGAACACTGATAATTTATCTGTATCCATCTGTGATTATCTGGTGTCAATACCTGGGAATTTTAAACCATTAAACTTGTTGTATTTCTGGACGACCATCTTCAACCACAAATGAAGCCCGCTTACTAAGCGTGCCAAATGGGGTTGTGACATTTGACATAACCAAATAGTCTGTCTGCCAGTTTGTGGGAGTCAGGGAACAACGAACATAGCCCCGTTGATTATTGAAAAACTTAATGTGTGGGTTATCGGGTAAGTAAGCTTCAACTGCGGGGGTGCTGTCTGAGCCATCACCACCAGAGCTAATTGAAGAACAGACGAATTCACTGCCAACTGTGGCGGATTGTGGATTATCAAAGTTAGCTTTGAGATTCATCGCCCAGTGGGAATGTACATCGCCTGCTAAGGATACTGGATTAGAGGGCTGGCGCTGTCCGAGGAAAGCCATGAGGCGATCGCGCGAAGCCACATAACCATCCCATTTATCCATGCTGTAAGTTCCGCCTTCTCCTGGTTTCATGTCTCGTTGAGCAATGGGAACCTGCTGCGCCAAAACATTCCACTTGGACTGTGAGCTATTTAAACCATCGAATAACCACTGCTCCTGTGCCTTACCGGTAATGGTTGCATTCGGATCTAAATTCTCTGGGCAACGTTCTTTAGTACCATCACCACAGGGCTGATCGGTGCGATATTGGCGGGTATCTAAGACATGGAAGGTGGCTAAATTACCAAAGGAAAGCCGACGGTAAAGTTGCATATCAGGGCCAACGGGACGCGATAAGGGGCGCAGTGGCATGTGTTCGTAGTAAGCCTGATAAGCAACAGCCCGCCGTTGAAGGAAGATTGCCCGATCCTGATCTGGTTCAGTATCAATTTCAGAAATATTGTTGGCGTAGTTGTTTTCTACTTCGTGGTCATCCCAGGTAACAATCCAAGGAAATGCTGCATGGGCTGCTTGCAGATTGCTATCAGTTTTATAAAGGGCGTGACGGTTGCGGTAATCTTCTAAGGTGAGAATTTCTGTACTGTTGTGTTGTCTGGGACTAGTAGTTGAGATTCCCCCTTCATAGATGTAATCACCAACATGCACTACTAAATCGAGGTCGTCCTGTGCTAGATATTTGTAGGCGGTATAGAATCCCTGCTGATAGTTTTGGCAGGAGACTAGACCAAAGTTAAATTTACTCAAATAGCTATTTGCTAAAGGTGCTGTCCGAGTGCGGCCAATAGGGCTAGCATCTTGACCAACCAGAAATCGATACCAATACCAAGTATCAGATTGGAGTCCTTCTACCACAACTCGCACTGAGTGAGCTAGTTGTGGGGTTGCAAGTACCGTACCTCTAGAGACAATGCGCCTCATATCAGGATCAGTTGCTACTTCCCAGCGAATTGGCACATTCACAGGTGGCATTCCACCTCCCTCTAAGGGTTCAGGAGCCAGACGAGTCCAAATCACTACGCTGGTAGGATAAGGTTCGCCCGACGCTACACCCAAGGTAAAAGGATAATTAGAAAATCTGCTTTTAGCGATCGCTGTTTGATGAGAAAATTGGTTAGCGATCGCTAAACCAGACAATGCTCCTGCCCCGATAATTAAGTTGCGTCGTTTCATTCGACTATGCAAGAACTGCTCAAAATTCCGGTAATCTACCATTCTCTACTCCTGAGTAACAGGTAAGTTAAAGCACAGCAACAGCTAACACAAAGAAGGCAGGGTAATCGTAGGCAAACTTAGTAATTAATTCCCTTACTAAAATCAGGTTTTAATTCCCATTTTTCCCATTATTATCAATGTGTTAGATGTTATGTCGCTACAGAAAAGCCTACTAATAAGAGATTAATTTTTGGCAAAGAAAGCATTAATATCAACTTAATGAAGGTTAGATTTTAACCTTTTTCATCAATGTTACTTTTCTCTTCATCATCAAGCCAAAGCTACAAGCAAAGAGAGCGCCAAATAAAGGTGTAGGTTCAGGTACTTGTGTATAGGAAACTTTACCTGATATGGGTTCAGCATCTGGAGAAGTTCTAGAGAAAATTGTAAAATCTTCACCAATGATTTCGTAACTGATAGAACTAGCAGGATTAGATTTATCGTTGAACAGATAATCTAATGCAAAAGATGTTTGTCCTGTTAAAGATGTGGTTTGAAATGCAACAGGAAAGTCTGGGTAATTCGTATCATCTTGTTCTGTGTAAATGGTAGAATCACCATCAAATTGAAAAGAGAGTGACTTAATAGTAGCTTCGGGAGTATAGTCATTACTCAGAGTTGAGTCGTCAAAGCTAAAAAAGCCATTTCCCTTAGTTATAGGACTATCAACAGTGAAAGCGTAATTAATAATTGCAGCAGATACAGATTTTGCATCTACAACAGCAAAACCTAAAGTTAGGCTAGCAGCAGCAATGGCTAATTTTGGAACTATTTTCATTTCCATTTTCCTCACAATAAACTGATATTACTGATTAGAACAGTCATAGAAATCAATGATTCTTCCCTTTTTAAGAAAGAGAAATAAGTCTCCAAATAATTGGATGCACCTTATATTAAAATTGCGAGTTTAAGCAGACTTTAATTAGAGGTAAAATAAGATAGAATTTAAGTTTGCAATATATATGGCTTCTCCTACTCTGCGGGAAGCCCTTTGCGTCTATATCATATAGTTTTGTGTAAGGGACTTCCAAATAAAAAAATATCCCAAAACTGACGCAAAAATACTCTCTATTTCTTCCTCTGTGTTCTCTGCGTCTCTGTGGTTCGTTTTGGATAACTGATTTGTTGGAAGTCCCTAAGTCCTATAAAGATTATTGAATTCAGCAAAAACCTTTTCAAATAAAAATCTTCGTTCGTATTCAGGACTAAAATCCTAGCTTTGGGGACTGAAGTCCCCACTACAAACTACTTATTATGAGTCATAACCCACAACTAAAATCAAACACGAAATGAAGACAGTCACTATAGAATACTACTCAATTATTCTTCTAACATTTTGAAGAATCGAGTAAAGTAATCTGGAAAAGTTTTTGCTGTACAACCAGGATCTTTAATTACAATTCCTGGAACCTTCAAGCCAGTGACAGCAAAAGCCATCGCCATTCGATGATCGTGATAGGTTTCAATCTCCGCCGGGGTAATGGGGCCAGGCTCAATTTTTAGTCTATCTGGAAATTCTTCAACCTGAACACCTAGCCGACGCAACTCTGTGACAACAGCTTTAATTCGGTCAGTTTCCTTATAGCGAATATGTTCCACATTACGAATGGTAATCGGTGAACTGGCAAAAGGCGCGATCGCAGCTAATGTTTGCACCAAATCCGAGATATCATTCATATCAATATCTATGCCTTGCAATTGCTTCGGCCCCGTCACTTCGGTGTAATCATCCGAATCTTTAACTTCGCAACCCATCTGTTCTAAAACATCTAGCCACAGAATATCACCCTGACACGATTGTTTCGTCAAATGTTTGACGCGCACCCTTCCCCCCGTAACGGCGGCGGCTGCGAAAAAGTAAGAAGCATTTGACGCATCGGGTTCTACTGTATAATGTTGAGCTTGGTAACGTTGACCCGCTTTGATCTGAAATTGATTATCGCCGATTTGATTCACCTCCACGCCAAAATCTGCCATCAGACGACAGGTCATTTTGACGTAAGATTGAGAAACTAACGTCCCCTCAACCTCAATGGTCGTATCCTGTTGAGCATAAGGCGCAATCATCAGCAATGCCGAAAGTTGCTGACTTGTTTGGTTAGCTTTTAACCGAAAATTTCCGCCAGCGAATCCTTGGCTATACACGGTGTAGGGCATAAACCCGGAGTTCCCCTCAAAGTTAACGGTTGCTCCACCCGTTTGCAGCACCGTGAGCATATCACCCATCGGTCGTTCTCGCATTCTGGGAACGCCATCTAGACGATATTCACCGTTACCCAGTGCTACCAACGCCGAGATAAACCGTGCTGCTGTACCTGCCAAACCCACAAATAAATCTGCCTGTTTAGCTGGGATGTCACCTCCTCTTCCTGCAACCTGAATCTGAGCCAAATTAGGATTTAACGTAATGGGAATGCCTAATTGTTCTACGCATTTGACAAAATACTCACTGTCTTCACTAAATAAGGCATTTTCTAAAATGGAGTCACCTTGTGCCAAAGCAGCCACAAGCAACGCCCGATTGGTAAGACTTTTAGAACCGGGAATTTCTACCGTGGCATCCACTGGCCGATTTAGAGCAGGAATTGCAATGGTATCCACGTTAAACCTCTACGTAGGCGGTTAGCTACAACTTTATATATTCCCATATTGTGACCAAAAGGGGGAGGGGGCGGGAAGAGGTAGGGGAGCAGAGGGAGCAGGGGAAGCAGGGGAAGAATACTAACTTCTGACTCCTAACTCAGCACTAAAAAAGGAGCAAAGAGATGGAATTTCCCTTACCTTTTAACCTTTTCCCGACATCTTGCAAAAGTTCCTTTTGTAAGATGTCTATTAATTATTGACCCATGACCAATTTCCAATGGTTCGTAGTTGAGTGAAAAATTTGATCTTGCTTTTGGGAATACTTAATTTATTCACTTGAATAATTTAGAATTCAGGCATTATCAATATGAAACGGATTAAACCATTCCTATATTTTCTAACCTTTTCCTTACCTTTGGGTTTGCTTTCTGCTTTAACAGCACAGGTACACGCTCAGTCGTACCATCCCAACAAAACTTGGCAAATTAGTCAGGCATTTAAGCCACCACAGCGAGGCAAACCTCCTGCAAGTGCTGGTGGTTCTACCCGTGGCGGCTCTTGCCTAATAGGGAAAAAATTAATAACTCCCTTAATGCCTCCAGATAAATTAGGACTGACATTTGCTCAACATCCAACATTTTTCTGGTATGTACCTCCATTTAAAGTTAAAACAGCTAAGTTTGTGCTGCTAGCTGAAGACCAAGACGTATTTTATGAAACATCTTTTACGCTTCCTGATAAACCTGGAATTATTAGCTTCAAACTTCCTGAGAGTTCCCCCGGACTTGCTGTAGGTAAAACTTATCACTGGTATCTAACAATTGTTTGTAATGCTCAAGACTCCAGCGACAATCCGACTGTAGAAGGTTGGGTGGAACGCACTCAACCAGGCTCATCGTTGTCGGAGGCGTTAGTAAAGGCAAATGTGTACAAGTTACCCACCATCTATGCAGAAGCTGGGATTTGGCATGAAGCGCTGACTAGTTTGGTGCAGCTACGCCGAACTGAGCCGAATAATTTTAAAGCGAGGCTGGATTGGAGACAATTTTTCAAGTCTGTAGGTTTGAGTGCGATCGCTTCAGAACCATTGATCGATTGTTGCACATCTAAGAAAGAAGGGCATGGGGCTAAAGTAGAATTTCCAACTCCCAACTCCCCACTCTCAACTCCCCACTCCCTATTCCCCACTCAGCACTAAATCTTATGTGGGCAAAGCTGAAATCGCAAATCTGGCAATGGCGTGGTGTTTTACTTGCTGTTCCCAATATTACAGCCCTGGTGATTGCACTACGTTTGACTGGATTACTGCAATTGTTGGAATTGGCAGCACTAGATCAATTTTTTCTCCTTCGTCCACAAGAATCGCCTGATACCCGCATCGTCATAGTTGAAATTAATGAGGCAGATATCCGTAAGCAGGGCCAGTGGCCTATGTCTGATGGAAAACTTGCCAGTTTGTTAGAGAAAATCAAACAGCAACAACCCAGAGCGATTGGTTTAGATATTTATCGTGATTTACCCGTCAATCCTGGTCATGAAGCTTTACTTAAGGTCTTTAAATCTACTCCAAATTTGATTGGAGTCCAAAAAGTCTCTGATACTGTTGATAGTTCGGCAGTTGATTCGTCTCCAGAACTAAAGCGACTCGATCAAATTGGGTCAAATGATTTACCCATAGATGGGGATGGCAAAATTCGGCGATCGCTATTATACGTAAATTTAAATAATGATCAGATTCTGGAAAGCTTTGGGTTAAAGCTGGCATTGTTGTACTTGAAACCTGAAGGCATTACCGCCAAGCCATCAGCAACTAACTCTAATTATTTGCAGTTAAATCGTGGCGTTTTCCCGATTTTTGAAGCTAATGATGGGGGTTATGTCCGAGCAGATGCGGGAAGTTACCAAGTTCTGTTGAACTACCGAGGACGGATACAGCAGTTTACTAAAGTTTCTCTGGGCGAAGTACAAGATAAACCCATTCCACCAGACTTAATGCGGGACAAGGTGGTGTTAATTGGAGCTACTGCTGAGAGTTTGAAGGATCTATTCTATACGCCCTACAGCAGTAATGTCTTGACTGATCCAGAACGAATGGCGGGTATAACAATTCATGCTAATTTGATTAGTCAAATTTTAAGTGCGGCAATGGATGGTCGTCCATTGATTAAGTGTTTACCTGAGCCACTAGAATGGCTATCAATTTTAATTTGGTCAATTATTGGTGCTAGCTTGTGTTGGCTACAACGCCACAGTAGCAACCAGAAAACCCTTATGGCTGTTAGTGTTCTGCTAGCAGGTGGCGGTTTAATTGGTGGTAGTTTTCTTGCGTTTTTGGCTGGTTGGTGGATTCCTGTTGTCCCTTCATTGCTGGCATTCGCTGGTTCTGCGATCGCACTTACTCAGTATATTGCTCAAAGCGCTACCGAGATGCGAAAAACTCTCGGCCGCTATCTAACTGATGAAATCGTCTCCAATATCCTAGAAACTCCTTCTGGGTTAAAGCTAGGGGGAGAGCGGAGAAAAGTTACGGTTCTTGTGTCTGATTTAAGAGGATTTTCAGCTATTTCCGAACAATTACCACCTGAAGAAGTAGTAAAGATTTTGAATCTTTATTTGGGAACAATGACAGATGTGATTAATCAGTATAAAGGCACGATTAATGAGTTTATGGGTGATGGCATTTTTGTGATATTTGGTGCGCCAATTAGCCGCATAGATGATTCTCAAAGAGCGATTGCTTGTGCTATTGCTATGCAATTGGCAATGCAGCAAGTAAACGAACAAAATCGGCAAATGAATTTCCCAATCCTCGAAATGGGAATTGGAATGAATACAGGGGAAGCTGTAGCAGGAAATGTAGGTTCTCAAAAACGCGCTCAATACACAGTTATTGGCAGTCATGTTAATTTGGCTGCTCGAATTGAATCTTATACAGTGGGAGGACAGATTTTAATTTCTGAAAATACCTGTAAAGATGCCAATATTGACCTCCAAATTGCTGGACAACTACAAATAGAACCCAAAGGGATGAGACACCCTGTGACAATTTGTGAAATTCGTGGCATTGGCGGTAAATATAATTTATTCTTGCCTGATGATGATGAAGAAATAATCGTTCTCAATCAAGAAGTACCTGTAAAATACACCATTTTGCAGGGAAAATATGCAGTGGGCAAAGTATTTCTGGGAGCATTGATTAGCCTCTCGGAAAAAGGGGCACAATTGCGATCGTTAGATTCTTTAGAAATATTGAGTAATCTCAAACTCAAGCTATTGATTGAAGCAGAAATGGCTACAGAAGAAGAACATATCTATGCCAAGGTGATCCAACAGTCTAATGTTGACAAGCATCTTTTTCTGCTTCGGTTTACAGCCGTTCCCCCAAAAGCGATGGCAATGCTCAATGCACTGCGTCAGCCTGAGTCAGGTTAGGGCATCAATATTTAAATGGTAACGAAGGGAGGTGTATATAAATCAGGTTAACTGAAAAAGTAGGTAGTTCAGATTTTTTTAAAACAGTAGCAATTGTTGCTGATGCAACCAAGCGATCGCGGTAAGATTTTGGACTTAAGCCCGATCCAACTCCAATAACTCCTTAATAATTTGTAATTTTTAATTTATGCTATAGAGCAACTAAGTTGAGTTATGGAGATAAAAATATGATTTTTTCTAAAACTGAAATTCAATTACATCCAAAGGACAAATGACGAACATAAACAACTTTCAAAGACTTGTAGAACTTGCAAACGAATATGGGATTATTTGCCAGCCAACACCAGAAGAATGCTTAATTGCATCCTTGCCTGGAGATGAAGATTTTTTATTAGCTTTTACTTGGTCTGGTGCAGTTGAAGGAGAGCCGCCAGAGCATGAATTAATAGCAATTAGTGTACAAGATATAGTTAAAGAAGTTACTGTTGCAGCTTGGCAGATTCCTATTTATTTATTCGGAAACGTTTTAAGACAGGCTCAAATGCTGGTTGCTGCTCACAAAGATTTTTTTAGCTAGCAGATAAGCCTCAATACTTTTCGGTTTTTGGGGGAAAAGGTTTGAATTTACCTTTACCCAGATCAAAAGAGAGATTGTTGGGTTTATCCCAAAAGTATTGAGATAAGCCCTATAGATTAAGGCATTTAAACTGGCATTTGCCCTTCGAAACCAAAAAGTTTTGAAGGGCAAATTTTCGGGTTTTTAGGTAGGGGAAATTCATGAATTGCCCCTACCAGATAAACTTGTTAAATTTACTAGAATTGCTGTAGTTAAGAAAAGCCCTTTCAATATATAGATATAAGAGGTTGTTTGAAAAGTAGTTGGCTGTGATTTTAGGCACTTATTGATCCCCCCTAACCCCCCTTAAAAAAGGGGGAAATGGAATCAAAGTCCCCCTTTTTAAGGGAGATTTAGGGGGATCTAAAAGGATTTGATACATCACTAAGAACTTTTCAAACATCCTCTAAAGTTTTTCGTTGATTAACAGAAGACGGAGATCGGAAAAAGCAGATGCTTCACTGGCTAACTATTTACCGCAGATTATATCCAGATGAACTTCCCCAGTGCTGATATCTTAGTGATATTCCTGATAGACTTTACTTGCACTGTAAGATTTAATCGGATAACCTGAGCGATCGCAATTGTTTTCTAAGAAAATCAATGAACAAATTCCTACTGAGTTTGCTTTCTTCTCCTGTGCTAATTAGCTCCATTCTCTCTATGGGAGTAATGCTGAATCAAGCACAAGCTATAGAACCACAATCAGAAACCCAAACCACAGACCGTTTATCTTGTATCCGCAATAAACATAAAGTGGGTTTAGTATGTGCCAGGGCTTCTGTATTGGCTCAAATTCCTAACTACCAGCGTGAAATAGAGTTTTCTAAAGAAGACGCTCCTATGTTGGAGTTCAATGACGAAGAAAGCAATGTGGCAATCGACTTATTTGGCTGCGATTGTCCTGCTTGTATAAATTCTTTACGTCAGATGCGCGGCGCAACACCTTTGGTATATTAAGATTCTACAAATTTATCTTTGTTTTAAGCAACATCCACAAGCTTTAGTGAGGGCATAACATTGTTGAACCCTCACTAAAGCTTTTGATATTCCAATAATTACGCTGATTTTTCCACACGCAAACCAAAGTAGGTCAAAACAAGCTCAGTTGAGCCACTATTGACAACTTCATGTACCTCTCCCACTTCTATCGCTACGCAATTCCCTGGAAGCAGAGGGTATTCTGTACCATCAATATGAATTACTCCTGAACCAGCTTCCACAAAGAATACTTCGCACATATCTTGATGCGCGTGTGCTGGTGCGGTTTGTCCGGGAGCAAAACGCGCTTGAGAAAAGTTAGTTAGGTGAGGCAAATCGCCGAAGCGTAACATCACCTTTTTCTTAATTTCGGGATTGTGAGAGACAGATTCTTCTGGTAAGTCTTTCAGAGAATTGGTAATCATTCGGGTCTTAAATCGTTAGATAATTCCACAATACCCCTAGACCCATCAATCCTTACCCGTTGACCATCTTGCAAAAGCCATGTAGCACCCCGAACATCCATCACAGCAGGAATACCGTATTCACGAGCCACGATCGCACCGTGAGAAAGCCGTCCACCAACTTCGGCAATTAATCCCCCAGCCCTTAATAACAAAGGGGCCCAGCCGGAATCTGTGTAAGGTACTACCAGAATCGTATCTCGATCAATCTCCGGCACGTCTTGTAAATTTCGCAACACCTTCACCCTGCCTTCAGCTTGCCCGTGACTGGCTCCAATCCCTTGTAAAATTTGGTCAGAGTAGAGTGCAGAAGGAGCTAAGGGGTGGGGAGGTGTATTGCCGTAAACTAAAAGTGGAATTTGAATGAACTCGCTATCTTGAACGAATTGCGATCGCCTCGATTCCACTAACTTATCTAACTCTTCAATCAGCCTAGAATCGTCACCCTCGACTAAACGCCGCACTTCATCAAAGTTGAGAAAAAAGATATCTCCTGTTTTCTGGAGTAAGCCGGATTTTAACCAAATCTTCTCTAAAGCGACAAAACTCCAACGCAATTCAGCTAACAATCGTGAATAAACTTCGGTAACTCGCCCTTTAATATCTACACGCCGTTGGACAAAAGAACGTTTGCGTTTACCAGCAAAGATGCTATTGATCGCGTCTTTAGCGCCTGCTTGTGGTTCGTTCCCCTGCATTAACTGCACAAACATCTGCTTAATCATTTGGGGATTTTCCCGCCAAGTGGGAACGGAGATATCAGTTCCCACTTCACTTAAATAGCCGTAATCCTGAAGCAATTCGTCAAATTCTTGCAGGATTTTCTCTCCTTCTGGGGTTTGCTTTAACTGCTCAAATACCTGCTGTGGTTCAAACTCAAGCAATACTTGCTTGGCATCTGTGGCTATTGCACTGAGCGATCGCAATGCCGCCACTTCTGGAGTCACGCTATTATCAATTTGGCCATCCTTCACCCGAAAAATCGCCTGTCGGAGGGCAGCACTTAAGGGGGCTAAAATGCTGTAATATGTCCCGTGGCGCAGCAACTCCAGAATAAAGTCAATTCTGATTAACAGCTTGGCTGGTTCCAAATTATCTACATTTTCTTGCGCCAACTGCGACAACCCAGGAATAAACCGTTGGTGATAATCCTGCTTGAAGTCTTTTTCTAAATTTAATTCCCGCTTCAGCAACCTCCCTAATCCTGGCAAATTCTCCCAGGTTGACTGCAAGGAAGGTTTACTTAATTTTGCTCCTCTGGTTAAAAATTCCAGACTTTCCGGCGGTAATCCCATCCGCAGAAAGATATTTCCTAAGAGGGATGCGTTAAAATAAGCTCTGGAATAGTGCAGAGTTGCTGTTTCATTAAAATCTAAACCCAAAGCGCGATCGCCCAAAACTAGAGTAAAAAAGTCTCCCCAAACTCCACAAGTTAAGGGACGATTAATTGACCATGTTAAGGGGTGAATTACTCCAGGAATCACTTCAGCAGCGATTTTGCGTGTCCATATTGGTAGTAAAGTGGTGATCGGTCGAGATTGCAACACCCAAAGCGTTTGACCGTCGTAACTCCATTCAATATCTTGAGGAGTGCCATGATAACGTTTTTCGAGTCGGTAAGCTAAATATGCAACTTGCTTAATTAATGCTTGGGGAACTCGTCCTTCACCCTCTAATTGCACAGAGGAAGATTTTTCTGTTTCAACGACAAAAGCGCGATATTGTTCCGGTGTGACTTTTCCCGAAACGATTTGCGTTGGACTCCCTGGAAGGGCTTCAATGATGATTGCATCACCTTGTTGAGTAATGGGATCGCGGCTGAAAGCAACGCCAGAATATACACTTTGGACTTGTTGTTGAATCAAAACAGCCATTGCTGTATCACTTGAGCCGCGATCGCGCCGATACTGCACAGCAGATGGATGATTGTAAGAAGCTTGAACTTGAGCGATCGCTTGCTGTAATGCCTCTGGGCTAGTAACATTTAAAACTGTTTCATATTGTCCAGCCGCAGAAGCCTGTTCTGAGTCTTCGCCAATAGCGGAAGAACGCACCACCAAGGGGGATAATTCTGATGGCTGGAGAAATTCTGTCAACACTTTTGGATCGTCGATTGGCGCTAGTACCCATCCCTTCGGCACTGGATAGCCCCAACGCTTAATTTGGGATAATGTAGCCGCCTTTTCTCCGACAATAGCAGCATCTAACTCTTCATCTAAAGAAACCATCGCGCGATCGCCCCGTAAAAATTCCAACATCGCTTGCGATTCTGTTTGTGCCTCTTGAACTGGTAGGTTCATATCATCTGGAATTTTTGCATAAATCCAGGCCATTAAACCAGCTAAAGCCACAGCAGCAAGCATTCTGGGGATATCGCTTAGATGCAAAATTGCTACAAACAGTGGAAAGAGAAGCAAAACCCCAAATTTGACTGCCTGTTTTGATTGCAGAACTGTAAAGCTAATACCTGCAAAGAAAGAGACAAACATTGCCACCAGGGGATCGTGTACGACAAATCCCCAGACGACATTTGTTGTACCTGCTCCTCTGCCTATCCAGTATCTACCAATTACCAGAGCGATCAGGGCAATCAATTCCCAAAACGATCCCTCTGGGAAGAAAAGACGGGTGAGGAAAACTGCCGCAATTCCTTTAAAAGCTTCTGACAAGACTGCCAGAATTCCGACAAACTTACCACCGTGATAAAAGGCAGCTGATACACTAATGTTTCGTGTACCAACTTGTGATAATTGCTTACCCGTAAGCGAGTAAGCTATCCATGCAATCAGGGGTAATCCGCCCAAGAGGGGGCAGATAATTAAAATAACTAAAACACCCCAAGGTTCAAACATTCTGGATTTTGGATTTTAGATTTAAATTTTCCATCTAAAACCTCAAATCTAAAATCTAAAGTTTTTCTGAAATTTTTGATGGTAATTAGGGCGCTTTTATTTATTAGTCATGGAATGGACACTTGGCTACGACGGAAACCGTTTTTGCCAGTGCCCTTCTAGACTACTAATGGTTTTAGTTTAGCGCATAGGCAGCTTGCAGCGCCCAGATGATGAGAGCAGCGATCGATCCCAGAAGCAACACGGTAGAGATAGTGACTACTTTTGGGGAATCTGCACCCTCAAACTTCATAATTCCTCGATTTAAGTCGGACATAGCTTTGTAATCCTCTCTTGTTGGAGCATGAAACATTTGTCCGTTTTGATTGTAGTCCCTCTATTTACGGATGATGTTAAATTCCTAATATTATTTTGTTTAAGCCTCGCAATTTTTCCAACCCCACAATTACTTATTTCTTGAGAGGTATCAGTCTTATTTATGAATAGTGGGGAGTAGGCAAGAACAGGAGACAAGGGGACAAGGGGGAATGGCACGCTTGAAAAGCTGAAACCTCCTTGCTGGAAGGGTGTGGGAGGTGTGGGAGGTGTGGGAGGCAATGCAGCATTTGTTGATATGCAGTTATTCAATTTCTCCTCTTTCTCCCCACACTTCCCCCACTTCCCACACTCCCCACACTCCCCACACTCAAAAAGCAAGTTATATCAGGGCTTTGCGATTAACAAGCGTGCCATTCGGGACAAGGGGTGAGAACTTGAAACAAGTCTTTCCCCTTGTCCCCAATTCTCCTTGTCCCCAAGTCCTCTTCCCCATTCCCCATTTCCCATTCCCAATCTCAGTCAATATGTACTAAAATCAATGACTTGAGTCACAAAGAGAGCAATCATGGCATCCATCCGCGAGTTGCACCAACAACTAGTTAAAAAAGAACGTTCTGCCGTTGAAATTACCCAAGAAGCTTTAGAGCGCATTGAAGCGTTAGAGCCGAAATTACATAGCTTTTTATGTGTTACCGCAGAACGGGCATTAGAGCAGGCAGGTGCTGTGGATGCCAAAATTGCTGCCGGGGAAGAAATCGGGATACTAGCAGGCATTCCTGTTGGGATTAAGGACAATTTATGTACTAAGGGAATTCCTACCACTTGCGCCTCCCGAATTCTAGAGAATTTTGTGCCGCCTTATGAATCAACGGCGACGCAAAAACTGGCAGATGCTGGGGCGGTAATGGTAGGCAAAACCAACTTAGATGAGTTTGCAATGGGTAGTTCCACAGAAAACTCTGCCTACCAAGTCACGGCTAATCCTTGGGATTTGTCACGAGTTCCAGGTGGTTCTTCGGGGGGTTCGGCGGCGGCGGTGTCATCCCAAGAGTGTGTAGTTGCTCTCGGTTCTGATACTGGTGGTTCAATTCGTCAACCTGCATCTTTCTGCGGTGTGGTGGGGATGAAACCAACTTATGGTTTGGTTTCTCGTTATGGTTTAGTGGCTTACGCTTCGTCTTTGGATCAAATTGGGCCATTTGCAAACACAGTAGAAGATGCGGCAATATTATTAAGTGCGATCGCAGGTCACGATCCCAAAGACTCTACCAGCCTCAAAGTTGCCATTCCCAACTACGCCGCCAGCTTCAAACCAGACTTCAAACCCAGAGGTCAGCTAAGAATTGGGATCGTTAAAGAAACTTTTGGTGAAGGTTTAGATTCTGTAGTGGAACAAGCTGTTACCAAAGCAGTAGATGTATTACAAAGTTTGGGAGCAGAGATTCATATAATTTCCTGTCCCCGCTTTCGCTATGGCTTACCCACCTACTACATTATCGCCCCGTCTGAAGCGTCAGCAAACTTGGCTCGTTACGATGGCGTTAAATATGGCTACCGCGCTCCTGATGCCGATAATCTACTATCAATGTATACTCGTACCCGTGCCACTGGTTTTGGTACAGAAGTCAAACGCCGGATTATGATCGGCACTTATGCCCTTTCTGCTGGCTATTACGATGCTTATTACCTGAAAGCGCAAAAAGTCCGCACCTTAATTAAGGAAGACTTTGAAAAGGCTTTTGGCTTGGTTGATGTGTTAGTTTGTCCCACATCTCCCACTACAGCATTTAAAGCAGGGGAAAAAACTACTGACCCCTTGAGTATGTATTTAACTGACTTGATGACTATTCCTGTGAATCTTGCTGGTTTACCTAGTTTAAGTTTGCCATGTGGTTTTGATGACCAGGGTTTACCAATAGGATTGCAGCTAATTGGCAATGTACTGCGAGAAGACCAATTGTTTCAGGTAGCTTACGCTTATGAACAAGCTACTACTTGGCATCTGCGTAAACCACAAATATCTTGAATTTGTCATTTGTCATTTGTCATTGGTGATTAATTCTTATCCTTCACTCGCCACTTCCTCTAAGTAAGTTAGCAGAAATAAACCAATTATGTTACGAAACGTAAACAGGCTTAAAGTCTTTACTAATGACCAATGACAAAGGACAAATGACAGCCTTGCCAGCTAGCTTTAATTGCGCCAACGTACTTACTTTTCTGTCAATTTGTTAGTATTGCTGACTATTGACTGTTGATTATTGACTTCTGGAGTCAGAGATTCAGATGTAATTTGTGGTGGATTAAGTATATGTAAAAGACCAGCAGATGCAGCTACTAATAACAGAATGTAGGTAACGACAAGAGGTATGTATGTATTTGGTTTGTTGTCAGAATTATTATGATCGTTCTTGGGGTCTTGGCGGACTACAGGATTGCTTATAAGAGTATGTGATAAAGCATTTCCATCCAGTCCTAAAGCATCTCCATAGCGACGGATGAAGCCTTGAAGAAAAATAGGCTCAGGTAATTCTTCAAATCGTTCTTCTTCTAAAGCGTGCAAAACACCTGCTCTAATCAGTGTTTGAGCGGCAATTTCTTCTATGCGTATGGCTTTTTCTTGCCTTACTTGTCGTAAATGTGTGGTTATTTCCTTTAGCTGCTCTACTTGAGCTTGGTTTAAGAGTGTCACTGTCTTCTCCTCTATGGGCTAATTCTACTATTCATATAGTGAGAAGACTTAAAATGGCATACGTATTTTTACTAGATATTTGATTTTCGTGAATTTTTTAAGAAGAGTTGAAATCTAGACTTAAAAATGCTATGGCTGCCGAGACTGATATATTTTATGTTATAAAATATACTTTTTGCTAAATAAAATAGGGCATAAAAGTTAATAAGCTGCAATTTATAATACAAGTATTTTCTAACTACTACTCTGGGCTGGGATAATTGCCGCGATCGCTCCAAGAGAAGGAGCAGGGAGAAAATTCCCCTCCTCTGCACCCTTCCCCCTGCCTTCAATACCCACATTCCCTTTCACATACGTTCCTAGCCTTAGAATGGGCTTGCCGTCGGGCGAACAATCACTTCATTGATATCAACATCATCCGGTTGGGATACAGCATATAATACGGCTCTAGCGATCGCATCTGGGGTCAGTGCGATTTTCCGAAGTTCTTTCAAGAAGCCTGTTGCTGATTCGTCTGTGATATCAGAGCCGAGTTCAGTCTCAACCACACCAGGGGATATTATTGTCACGCGAATATTTTTCGATTCTTGACGTAATCCATCGGATATGGCCCAAACAGCAAATTTTGTCGCGGAATAGACCGCGCTGGTAGGCCCTACCATGTGTGCAGCGATGGAGGCGGTATTGATAAACTGTCCACCTCCTTGCGCTTCCATGATTGGTAAACCAGCAGCAATACCATTCAATACGCCGTGGATATTCACATTAATCATGTTGTCCCACTCCTCGACTTTCAAGGCATTCATCGGCGATAGGGGCATTACGCCTGCATTGTTGAAGATGACATCGACACGACCAAACTTATCTTTGGCGAAGTGAATGAACGCTTTCATATCCTCACGATTCGCAACATCCACCGCTTTGAATTCCGCTATGTAACCCTGGTTACGGATCTCCTCGACAATCTTTTCTAGCTTTTGGGTGCGCCGTGCCCCTAGAACGACTTTTGCACCGTTTTTAGCGAGTAACTTAGCGGTGGCTTCACCAATGCCGCTACTGGCTCCAGTGATCGCAATGACTTTATTTTCTACGTTTAACATGGTTATTTTTCCCTCTGTTGAGGTTAATTTAAATTTTGGATGTGTTCATCGTATGAGTAAGTGCAAAGGTTTGGAATACACAGACCTCGCGCTTTATTGCCTAATTCTCCAAATTGATGTTCTACAATGCCTACAAGAGGATGATTAAATTAATCGAAGAATATTGTGACGATCAAAATCATCAACCAAGTCATAAACCAAAGTGCGATCGCTCATCAATGTCAAGAATTGGCAGCACTAGTCACTCGTCACACCGATGGCAAAGGGGACGGTTTTCATAAAACAGCTATTGAGCAGCTGGAATTTCAGCGAGAATCTTCTGCTTCTACCTCACTACAAGGTGTCTGCGAACCTATCCTTGCCATCCTTGTTCAGGGCAAAAAAGAAGCGTTGCTGGGTGAAGAAACCTATCGTTATAGCGCAGCTCAATATCTGGTAGTCTCGGTTGATTTGCCATTGAGTGCGTTTATCGTTGAGGCAACCCCAGAGCAACCCTATTTAGGATTCAAGCTGAATCTAGATCCACGTCAACTCTGCGATATTATTACTGCTCAAACCAGTGTGATTGAGGAGAAGAAGAACTCTGTCAGAGGCTTATTTGTCAGCACCATCGATGCACCGTTGCTCGATTGCGCTATGAGACTGACACGGCTTTTGGATACGCCCCAGGATATCCCGATCCTTGCACCGATGATTATCCGGGAAATCTATTATCGCCTTTTAATAGGTGAACAGGGCGAAGCTGTTCGCCAAATTGCGACATCTGGCAGCAATATGCAGCGCATCGCCGAGGTGATAAAACTCATCAAGGCTGATTTTACAAAGCCGATGCGGGTTGAGGAGCTAGCTGGGCAGGCAAGTATGTCTTCTTCATCTTTCCATCACCATTTCAAAAAAGTGACATCGATGAGTCCGCTTCAATATCAAAAGCAATTAAGACTGTTGGAAGCACGTCGTCTGATGCTTGCCGAAAACTCCGATGCGGCGAATGCTGCCTATCAGGTGGGTTATGAAAGCCCCTCACAGTTCAGCCGCGAATATTCCCGGATGTTCGGTGCGCCACCGATAAGGGATATTGAACGTTTACGCACAGCCTAAGAGACGCGATAAATCGCCGTCTCTACAAGTGTTTTGGTCTTATCTGAACTGTATTGATAGCAACGCTATGAGCCAATACGGTTCAGTTAAGGCTAAAACTCTTTGTCAAAGTCAATTTTTTTAACGAACCACAGAGGCGCAGAGGGCACTGAGAGAAGAAAGAAATGCTTAACTGAACTGTATTGCGCTATGAGCGAGTCTTCTCCCTTTGGGAGCTTTACGTTGGCATAATTGCTTACTTCAAAAATCTTCATCAAAATTCTATTCCGATATATCGCGATATATTCCGATATATCGTATATTAGAGAAAGTTGATTTGAGATTGATTTATGTTTAGACACTTTCGTTCACGCTTTGGTACACCTGCATGGGCAGGAGTTAACGAAGACGATTTCTTGCTTGTCAGGTCTTGGTTTGGGCATGGTAGACATCATGGTAGAGATCATGACAAACACTTTGGTAATGAAATGTTTGGTCGTGGTTGGGGAGATGAACATCGGACTCGTCGGGGTGACATCAAGTTCATCCTGCTGGAATTGTTATCCGAGCATCCTAGTCATGGTTACGACCTGATTAAAGAGATGGAAACTCGTTATGGTGGTTTCCGTCGCCTTAGTCCTGGCTCAGTGTATCCCACACTCCAATTGCTGGAAGAAGGGGGTTATCTCAAGAGCGCGCAGGAAGGTGGCAAACGCATTTACACGATTACCGATGAAGGTAGAAAATTATTGGCAGAACGTGCCCAACAAGAAACTTCAGATACTCCTTGGGATACCGTCAAAAGTTTCGTGACAGGTAAGCCCCAAGAGTTTATTGAGTTGCGGAATGCTGCAACAGAATTAGCTGCTGTTGTGGTGCAGGTTGCTCGTAGTGGCAATGTGGAGCGAATAAACCGGGTGCGTGAGCTTTTAGAGCAAGTTAAACGAGAAATTTACGCGATTTTGGCGGAAAAATAAGTAAAGACGCAAAAATTTGCATCTCTACTCTCAATATTCTCAGATTTTGCGTTTACAGGTTAGAAGCGATCGCACTTAAATCTGGCTCAATGAGTGAGTTGAGCAATGTCCACAACTGCAAATCAGTAAAATCTGGAATTGCCATAAATGCACCGACTTCTTGTAAAGCTTGCGGATCATGGGTAGAAGCGATGCCAATAGTGCGGATATCTGCGCCCACCGCCGCCCGAATACCAGAGGGAGAGTCTTCTAATGCGATCGCTTCCTCTGCTGTAATTGCCAATTTATTCAGGGCGACTTGGTAGGGTGCAGGGTCAGGTTTACCTGCTACACAATCATCCGCTAAAACAACTGTATGGAAAGCTTCTTTTATTCCTAATACTTCTAGCATAAATTCTGCATTTAACCTAGGTGCATTAGTTACTAATGCCCGCTTTAATTGATGTGTCTTTGTCCATGCTAGTAGTTCAGAAAATCCATCCAATGGTTTAAGATTCGAGGCGAGTTTGCGGAAAAACGCCTCTTTTTCGTCTGCAAATTTCTGCCCTTCTGCTGTTGATAATTGTGGCAAAATATCCTTAACAATTTCTGGATTTAGTCGCCCACTAATTCGGGATTTATAAAATGTTTCGTCAATTTCTATGCCATAATTTAACAGCATTTCCTGCCAAGCTCGGTAGTGTATAGGGTCAGTATTGACAATAGTGCCGTCTAAGTCAAAGAGAATTGCAGCTAGCATGATTTTTTGGTAAAATGTAAATAATTGTTAACTTAATTTAAATAGTTTACATTGTTTTTTTGCCTTTATACAGCGCAAAAAGCGATAAATTAATCTGCTAAATCCTAAAATCTATACTGGATAAGCCATGTCAAGGTAGACAGGTAGAGCTTCTCAAGAAACTACCGTATAATTGATAACCTTCTGTGTAAGCAAATGCTAGCCGCTACAAACTCTTTTCGCGTTGATGATTTACTGGTGCAGATTTATAACTCTGAAGTCGAAATGGCCGAAGATGTTGCCGAAATCGCCCAAAAGCATTTACAGCAAGTTCTCAAACAACAGGATACAGCTGCTGTATTGTTAGCAACAGGTAACTCCCAACTCAAATTTCTCGATGCTTTGATTGCATTGGGTGGTGTAGATTGGTCGCGGATTATTCTGTTCCATCTAGATGAATATTTGGGAATTACTGCTGACCATTCTGCGAGTTTCCGGCGCTATATGCGAGAACGTGTAGAGAAGCGGGTTGTTCCTAAAGTATTTCACTATATAGAAGGTGATACACTGCAACCAGTAAACGAGTGCGATCGCTACACCAAACTTCTGCAAGCACAACCAATAGACTTATGCTGTCTTGGGATTGGCGAAAATGGACATTTGGCTTTTAACGATCCAGCAGTAACAAATTTTCAAGATCCTTATAGTGTGAAACTAGTAAAACTGGATACAGTGAACCGTCAGCAACAAGTAAGTACAGGTCACTTTCCAAATCTAGAAACTGTCCCACAATATGCTTTTACTGTCACCATCTCGGCGATTTGTTCAGCTAAAAAAATTATCTGTCTTGCTCCAGAAAAACGTAAAGCGAATGTGGTAAAAGAAATGTTGCAAGGAGCTATAACTACAGATTGTCCGGCTTCTATTCTCCGTCAACAATCCCAAGCTACGTTATTTTTGGATGTCAATTCTGCTAGTTTGCTTTCTTGAACTTCTCTCAATTCTCGGAGGATATTATTGAGAAATAATCCTTTACATATAGCAGTCCTAAATCATTCGTGAAAAAATTACATCTCTCTTTCTTCTTTCCTCCCTTTGCGTCCTTGGCGGTTCGTTTCCTAATCTACATTTTTCACAACTCAAATAGGATTGCTATAGTCAGAAAATCTCTTTAGTTTTGCGAGTGAAGGGATACATGACCCGAAGGTAAGATATAATCCTACCAAACATGTACTGTTAGCAGTATTGAATGCTGCTATCAACAGAAAGTGCATCCCCCTCCTAGCACCAATCCCAAAAAACCCCAAGACCTTTTCTTAGTATGCGGACTCCAAAGTTTAGGACAACATTGTGTTGCAGTCCTAAAAGAATACGATGTTAAAGTCAATGCCATTGACGATGTACAACTCGAACATTGGGAAGTCCCAGAAGTACCAAGCTTACTAGAAAAATTAATTATCGGAGACTGCCGCCAACCAAGTGTTTTAGAGCAGGCGGGTATAAAGCAATGTCGCTCAATACTTTTAGTCACAAGAAATGAGCGGATAAATATAGAAGCAGCGTTTGCAGCACGGCGACTTAATCCCCACGTTCGCCTGATTGTACGTTCTGACAAACAAAATTTCAACAAACTTTTGTCCGAAAACCTAGGCAATTTTGTTGCCTTTGAGCCTACCCATCTCTCTGCTCATGCCTTTGCTTTAGCATCTCTCGGTTCTGAAGCGATTGGTTACTTTACCATAGAAGGACAACTATTGCAAGTAATCAAGCACCAAGTACAAGCGAAGGATAGCTGGTGCAATGGCAAGCCAGTACATAGACTCAATCTCACAACTCGCCGCATTTTGAGTCACACAACCGTTTCATCCGATCCCCTCAAAGAATTGTTTGGATGGAACCCAGAAGCAGAAGTGCAGGTAGGAGACACACTCGTTTACATTGATGTTGCATACGAACTGGCTTTTTCTAAGCAATATACAAATAAATCTCATCGCCAAAGTTGGCAGTGGCAAGAGTTTCTTCAAAGTATCACAGCGAAGAATCTTAAGCAAAAAATATTACAATTTTGGCAATCTTACTACCAAAGCCAAAATCAAATTCGGCGAATTGCAACAATTTATGGGATTACCGTACTTATCCTATGGTTCGTTGGAATAATTCTTTACCGCTTGTATTATCCTGACATCACCCTGCAAGAAGCTTTCTATGCAACAGCAGTGTTGCTCTTGGGAGGATATGGAGATTTATTTGGCGGTGTTGAGTTTAGATCGCAATCTGAACCTTCAGATCATATCCCTTGGTGGTTGCGGTTTTTTAGTCTGGGACTCACATTGACAGGTCAAGCTTTCGTGGGAGTATTATATGCACTGGTAACTGATGCTCTTGTCACTTCCAGATTCCAGTTTTTCAAGTCTCGTCCTCCCATACCACAACGCAACCATGTAGTGATTATTGGCTTAAATCGCTTGGGACAGAAAGTTGCTGCTCTTTTGCAAGAACTCAATCAGCCGTTAGTAGGAATTCATACTACCACTCTCGACCCAGGCACTTTACCAGATATGCCCCTGATTATTGGCAATGCTACCGAAGCACTAGTTAAGGTGAATCTCTCCCGTGCTAAAAGCATCGTTTTAGTAGGGGACGATAATATGGAAAATCTGGAAATTGGTTTGATGGCTCATACAATAAACCCTGCCACAAGCTTGATTATCCGCTCTCAAGATCGCCATTTTAGTGATAATATCGCCCCTCTGTTTCCCTATGCCCAAGTTTTATGTGGCGCGGCTTTATCTGCGGAAGTCTTTGCTTGTGCTGCCTTTGGGGAAAATGTTTTGAGCTTGTTTCACTTGAGCGAGCAAATAGTTATGGTGACGGAATACAAGATTGAAGAAGGTGATACCCTCAATGGGTTGCTTCTATCTGAAATAGCATCTGGCTATAGTGTTGTGCCGATTCTCTACCATAAATATCGACGAGACAATTATTCCTTGATGCCCTGGTATGATGTTAAGCTCTATGCTGGGGATCGCTTGATTGTTTTAGCCACAAGCAGTAGTTTGCAGCGAATCGAATGGGGTGAAATGCTGCCTCGCCTTTGGCAGGTGGAGATCGAGAAAGCTCTGACTACAAATGCTCTTATCTATGGTGCTGAAGAAATAGTTTTGATTACAGGATGTAGTTTGGCTACTGCTAGGCAATGGATGAATAATTTGCCTGGAGTATTGCCAATACCACTTTATAAACATCAAGCTCAACGTCTAGTGCGATCGCTAACAAAAATACAAGTTTTGGCAAATGTAATCTTCATTGGGCAAGGCAGTAGTTCGACTTGAGTAAACTGGGATGTAATAAAAAGGGCGCAATATCAATATATTGTGCCCCTACTGACCTAACCTGAACTTGACAAAAATAACGGCTGTACGCTTCCTACAGTGTGGTGAATATTATCTAGAACGAGTACCCGTTACTTCATTAGGATCGCTATAAGCCCGGACTTTATCACGATTACGAGCCAGACCTGCTAAACCGGCTAGACCAAGTAAACCTAGCCAACCCCAATCGAAACCGCGATCGCTAGTTCTTTCGGAAGTTGTAACACCTGCATTCCTGTTAGTACCTGTAGTGTCAGTACCTGAGCTAGTACCTGTTGTACCAGTTCCTGTGGTATCAGAACCTGAGCCAGTACCCGTAGTTCCAGTACCTGTGGTATCAGTACCTGTAGTTCCAGTACCTAAACCAGAACCTGAGCCAGTGCCTGTAGTTCCAGTCCCTGAGCCAGTACCTGTAGTTCCAGTCCCTGAACTACTGCCACTACTAGAACCTCCACTACCTGAGCCTCCACTTTGGGCAAAAACAGAAGGAGGTAAAGATACAGAAGCGAAACTGATGGCAAAGACAGTAGCTAGAACAGTTTTAGAGAAATCAAAAGGCTTCATGGTCATAGTTCCGTTTATGTTTTAGATTTGTGTGGTTGATTGATGTTCAAAACTGATATTTCCTACTTAATCCAGTGCTAAGTTAAGTAACTTTTGACAATCAAGATAGATGTAGAAGTTTTTCACTTAGAGGATGTTTGAAAAGTCTTCTTGTCGGTATCAAAAGTTCTAGATTCTCCTAAATCCCTTTTAGAAAGGGGGACTTTGATTCCGGTTCCCCCTTTTTTTAAGGGGGGTTAGGGGGGATCTCAAAGTGCCTAAATTCACAGTAAAACACTTTTCAAACAACCTCTTAGTTTGTGTTGGAAAAGTTGAAAGCATTTGAAGCTCCCATAACACATAAATATTCGTCAGATTCAAACTAATTCATAATCAGTAATTACTTATTTATGATTAAGAAGCTACTAGCAAAGTCGCTTGCTCACAAAAAAACAAGTAATAAAAATTAATCTTACTGATGTAAAAACATTTATATTCACTTGCGTTCTACTTTTTAATTACTTATTATGAATTATTTTCTCATTCCTAATTAATATAACAGCTAGTTTTTTGCCGCACTTCTACCATAGGACTAAACCTACTTCTATCGCAGGCATTACTTTTACATTAATTAAATTTAGTCTGTGAACATGAAAATAACGAAACGTTTTGCAGCTTACAATCCGATAAGCACGACTCAAGATAATCACAATCTTCACACTGGATATATTTCCCTGGATTAGCACATCCACAGGCAGGGTTCACAAAACATTCAGAAGGATCTTGAGGTGTTCGAGATTTTTTGAATAGAAAGTATAAAGCTGCTTCTTTTATACAAAAAATCAAATCTTTAAGCATAAACTTCCGTACCAATCCTAATAAGTACAACGATTTTTGGATTTTTTGATGAGTTTATATTTTTATTGGTTTTTTATTTATTTTTAGATACATATTATAAAGTTAAACAGCTAAATGATCGCAAAAAATAAGAGTATATTTAAAAATACTCTACAATATTATTTCACCTTATAACTTATAACTTCATACTCTAGATGTGTCTTATTCTAGACTTAAGGAATATTGTTTCACTATAATAACTAATACAAATTCTTTACCCTGTACTTCTCTGCTGGATAATTGTACCAAAATTAAACTAAATTAGTATTCCTAAAGGCATATTCAGATTTTACAGGTATTTAGTTATCATCCATTTGGTAGATGACAAACCTCTTTGACCAGATAACCATCTTCCATCTGAATTATGCGATCGGCAATATCTAAAATTCTGTTGTCGTGAGTGACCATTAAGATAGCACAATTCTGTTCTTTAGCTAATTTCTGCATTAGGGTGACAACATCTCTGCCTGTCTTACTGTCTAAAGCAGCTGTGGGCTCATCAGCTAAAACTAATTTTGGATGGCTTACTAAAGCACGAGCAATTGCTACCCGTTGTTTTTGTCCCCCTGAGAGATCAGATGGGTAATAATTAACTCTATTCTCTAATTTAACCGCATTTAGTATAGCTTCTGATTTACTGCGAGCTTCCCATTCAGAAATATTTTTGTGTAATTCTAGCGACATTTGAACATTTTGTCTGGCTGTTAAGAAATCTAATAAGTTATGAGCTTGGAAAATATATCCAATGTGGCGGCGTACTTTAACTAATTGCTCGTTACTAGCTCCAGAAAGCTCTTGACCTAAAAATTTAAGGCTTCCCTCTTGGACAGACCGTAACCCACCAATTAAAGTTAGTAAAGTTGTTTTTCCTGAACCTGATGGCCCAGTCATAATCACAATTTCTCCAAATTTGATATTAAAATTAATATCGAATAATATTTGACTTCGTACTTTTTTCTCGCCGAAGTAGTGATTCAGATCGCTAATATTCACAATAAACTTTGTTTTCATGATTTTCTCAGATATATATGACTCATATTTGATTTTTGCGAAGCTAGGTACAACTCAAAGAGCTTTATTGTCTATTAACTATCTATCGCACTTGCGCTGCACGAACAGAAATTAAAGCGGACTGCTATGTAAAATTAAAAAATATCGGCTGGATCTACATTTCGGAGTTTGTTTGTAGATAAGAATCCAGAAGTTAAGCACATTAATGTTGCTGAGATTAATACTAGAATGGCTTTATCTGTACTCATAATAACTGGTAATTTAGTAGCATTCTTTGATATATCATATAAGGCTATAGATATAGCCAAACCTGGAATATAACCTAGAGATGCTAAGATTAAAGCTTGTTGAAAAACTACACTTAATAAGTATTTGTTTTTGAATCCCATTGCTTTTAAGGTTGCATATTCAGTTAAATGACTAGAAATATTACTATAAAGAATTTGATAAACAACGATCACACCAACAACAAACCCCATTAATACCATCAGATTAAACACGAATCCAATGGGTGTTCTAAGGGACCAATAAGTTTTTTCCAAAGCAATAAAATCTTTGCGAGTAATTACTTTTACGTCTTTGGGTAACTTGGCTGATAAATCTGCAAAAACTTTTTGTTGGTCGGTATTAGGTTTGAGTTTAATTAATCCTATATCTATCTTTTGTGCCGGACGGTCTTGAAATATTCTGAGGAAAGTTGAAGAACTAACGATTAAATTCCCATCAACACCAAAAGAAGGTCCGAGGCGAAATAAACCACCAATCTTAACTTTGTAACCAACTAATCCAGTATAGCTGAATATTTCAACTTTTATAACTTTACCTTGTTCAAAATCTTTAGCGATCGCTCCAAATTCGGGACGAGAATCGCGGTCAAACAAAACGACATTAGGAATTCTAATTAAATCAAGTTTTTCTTCAATATTTGGAAATTTAAAAACTGATTTAACTGGGTCAAATCCCAGCACATATAATGGAAATTTTAAACCATTGTTGGGATTTTTAAATTTGGCAAATTGTACATATAAAGGGCTAACTGATTCTACACTATCGAAACCTAATACTTGATATAAATTCGAACGAAAAAAGCTCTGATTTGATGTTAAGGATTTATATTGGGCACTAATTAAAAATAAGTCTCCTTCTAGATTCTTATGCAACTGCGTAGCACTGTCATAAAGAGCAGCTTGGAAACCAATTTGCATAAACATGAGAACTGCAACAAAAGCAATCCCAGCTAAAGCTACAAGAAAGCGAATTTTTTGTCTGGCTAATTGTAACCAAGCTAAGGGGATATTGAGAATCATTTAGTAAACCTCAAAGATGAAAATTAGACTAAATTAAGAAAGAATGCTTTGTTTAAATCAAGGATTTTCTGTTAAAGCGTAGCCAATTACGAATTAGTATTAGGTAGGGTAGGGATGTTCAATGAGTTAACAAAGCTTTCTTGAGAAGTTCTAAATATCAATAATTACCTCTACCTGTAAATCAGTCAGACCAGCAACTTGCTGGTTATCTTGAAGATTATCAATACGAATTTTTACATCAACTATTTTGTTATCTGTGTCTGCTTGAGGGTTGTTATTAAAGATATTTTGTTTGCCAACTTGTAAACCAATATCTGTAACTTTTCCTCGTAATTTCCCTGGTAAAGCATCGCTAGTAATAATCGCCGACTGACCGATACGGACTTTTTTAATATCAGTTTCATAGACTTCTGCTACCACATACATCTGTTGTGTGCGACCTAAATCAGCTATTCCTGTAGTGCCGATAATTTCTCCAGGCCAAGTATTAATTTTCATGATTTGCCCGGTTATGGGCGATCGCACAATACTTAAATCCCACTCTGCCTTAGCCTGGTTAACTGAGGCTAATGCACTTTCAACATCAGCTTGTGCTGTTGCTATATCGGTAGGACGAACCTCAGCAATACTCTTGAGTCTGGCTTTGGCCTCGATTAACTGCTTTTGAAGAGTTTCTATAGTGCGCTTGAGAGAAGCTTTAGCTTCATTGAGTTGCTGTTGAACTGTATCGACTCGCAAACGTTTAGTATCTGCGTCGGAGGCTGAAATCGCACCATCTTTATATAACTGCTGATATCGCTGATTTTCGCTTTCAGCATTCCGCCAATCAGCCTGTAAGCGAGCGATCGTTGCTTCTTGAGCAGAAGTTTCTCCGCGCAACTCAGCTTCTAAACGAGCAATGGTTGCTTTTTGTGCAGATATATCTCCAGCTTTTGCGCCAGCTTTTACCTGGTTAAGACTAGCTTGAGCAACTAAGACTTGTTGTTGGGCTTTTTCTAAAGCTGCAAGACGAGGAAAGTAACTGTCAAGCATTGCAACTACTTGCCCCTGTCGTACTCTGTCTCCTTTGTTTACCATAAGTTTTGTTACCCTAACACCCCCTTGGGACTCTGGAGCCGATAGACGAATAACCTCTCCTTGAGGTTCTAAACGTCCTAATGCTGCAATAGTAGTCCTTTTAGGAGAACTACGTGGGGTAGCTATAGGCTGTACTTTCGAGGACAACTGAAATCGTGAAAAGGTATAGAAAGAGGCTGCACCAGTAGCTACAGTCATAGTAGTTGCTAATATAACTGGCCACCAAAATACAGGTTTAATGAATGGTTTAATGAATGAATGTTTTTGTTTTTGTACCATAATTACCTATTCCAAATTAGCGATGTCTGAGAACAAGGTCTTTCCAAATTATTCAGAAATAGCAGAGATGAAATTAGACCTTATATCATGCCAAGATGAACACTCTAATTCAGCTTGAAGCGGGTAAAAGTGACTATTTTGAATTAGTGAATTAAGCCCCCCTTCACGAGAGGGGGGGGTTAGGAGCTTCCAAAGCTAGATATTACTAACATCAATCATATTGATCCATCAATCCGTTAGTAAATCAACTCTGGATGAAGCCGTTTGGTACTTTATGTATCTAGCCAGAGGTAGCTTTATTTGTTAAGAACTGCCTCTTTTTTACTTTTAACGATCGCCAGATATTCGTTGCGAGTTCCATCTATGCGATAGTGGTCGCAAATTTGGCAGAGTTTCAAGATATCCAATCGACTAAATACTTTTTGATGTTCAATGCCGTTGTCATTTCTCCACCGCCAGAAAGTTGTCCGATCAATGCGGCGATTACTTTCAGGCCATCTTCGTCGAGATAAAAAATCTACCAGTTCATCTTCATAAAATGAGTAGCCTTTTGGTAGCTTCAGGAGTTCTTCTCTTAACTCAATTAGCGGGATGAGTGGATCTAGCTCAGATAGTCTCATACCAGCAAACCCTTATATTTTCGTGACAGTCTAATTATGCAGAAGGCTTCATACAATACGGATCATTGCATTAAATCACATTGTCATACTGCGCGTTTACGAATGTATAGAGTGACCAGCAATCAGGTGAATTTATATTTATATTCTCCCTATTCATGTATCTCTCCGCCTTCTTAAACAAACAGTATTGAATTACATTATTTAATCACTTACGATAAACCGATTGATACTCAATTGCAATCTATATGCAACAGTTGTGAATAGAAATAGCTAGCAATATCATCGATAAAATTTATGAGAAATAATTGCGATCTTTGATCACTTTTTAACACTGTTATGTCCTCGCTCTTACTCAGCATATCAAAATAACTCTTTGCTTGATGATGGGTCTGTTGTCCGCTAGTGTTTTTCATTCTTTAGATATAGTTACTAGTGGTTATTGTTACATTGCAAACAGAATTACTTCTTTAAGAATAAAAATCCTTAAAAAATGTCTTATTGATTAATACATAATCTTTAAAAAAAATAAATCGACTTTTGGATAGATGTAAAAACTATAGCATTACCTCACGGTTACTTAGCTTATTTAATTGGCTATTATCTCTATTTTTCAATAAGCAAATAAATTAACAAGAGGCTAATGTTGTTGATATTTTAATACTTTTTCTCAGTATTTTTTCGAGCAAGCTGTGATTGCTAAATTGAAGATATATGCAATTTGTATGCAATTCGAGTAATGTATTTTTGTTATGTGACATACTAATTGAAAAGAGTTCTAATAGTTATGTGAGTAACAGCGATCGCCCCCTAAAGACCCTAGATAAAATGAAACTACAGCGATTCATGCTCTCATTGCCAAGCTTTGATAACCAGCGACTGATTTTTCATGCAGCTCGCCAGACTCTTCGCAAAGCTGAGATGGCCCGCGTTGCCGTGCGTGAATGGCTCAATCAACATGATTGTGAGCTAGAAGAGTGGAAAACAAAAAAAGCTTCTGAGCTGGGAATTAGTATTAGTAGGCTTGAGCAAAAGCTATTAGCTGCTGCTCAAAACCAGGCGATAAGTAATAAGACAGATGACAATTTTAATTCCGAGAATGATTCTGTATAAGTTTATATGTAGGTTCTGATCTATTTACCCAATTGCAATCAGAAAATGCACTTTTCTAAGCTATTTTTGAGGGTTCGCACTAATCATTAAAGTGCTTAGAAAAGCCTAACTACAAACTTATTTACCCAGCAAATGTAATGAGATGAACCACAGAGACGCAGAGAACACAGAGTCAGAGACAAAAAAAGAGTTCGAGCTGACAGACTACTAGTACCGTTATTGAAATGGACTAATAAATTATGCCCAATAACATTTTACCTCTCAAGAGCGATACCGTTGTATATAAGTTGTATATCAATTGTAATGGAGAATTAAACAGCCTAATATTAACTACAATTGATAAGTTAAGATGTTAGCTGGATGAAAACATCCAATTTATATCTGATTAACAACTTATGTTGTAATGTTGAAGCCATTTCCAATTTAGAGCAATTCTTTAGCTCAAAATAAATCTGAATTCTACATTTAGACTTCAGGATATCCTCACTAAAATCTCTTGAAGTTTTGTTTATGGCTTCTGAACCTCAAGTAAAGGCATATCGCTTACCATCAATAGCCCCTAGCCTTACCTAAAAAATAATCGCGTCTTTCTCTATTTGTAGAGATGGTAATTTTATTATCATCTTTACATCTCAAAAATCTAATAGTGAAGAAAAAGTCATGACTGCTTCTAGAATTGAAGCTGTTTTAGCGCAGTTGCAAGAAGAAGTTAGCAATTGTGAACAGGCTCTACTCAAGCTCATACAGGTGAAAAAAGTTATGGTTGAGAATGCACCGTTAACCAGCGAAATAAATAGACCTCAGCAAAAAACAGATATTGCAATTATTGGGATGGCTTCTATCTTTCCCCAATCAAAAAATTTACAGGAATATTGGGAAAAAATAATTCATAAAGTTGATTGTATTACTGATGTTCCCCCTTCGCGTTGGAGTGTAGAGGATTATTATGATCCTAACCCCAGAACACCAGATAAAACATATTGTAAAAGAGGCGGATTTATCCCGGATGTCAATTTCAATCCGATGGAATTTGGACTGCCACCCAACAGCCTAGAAGTTACAGATATATCGCAATTGCTAGGTTTGATTGTTGCGAAAGCAGCGATGGAAGATGCAGGTTACGGCGAATCTCGACAGTTTAGTTGCGATATCTACGATCGCCTTCGCCAACGTACTGGTGTAATCTTAGGTGTGGCACTAGGTAGGCAGTTGGCGGTTCCTCTGACTGCGAGAATGCAGTACCCAATCTGGGAAAAAGTTCTCAAAGGCAGTGGCTTATCTGATGAAGATGCACAAAAAATCATTGAGAAAATCAAAAGTGCTTATGTGCAGTGGGATGAGAACGCCTTCCCCGGTATGCTCGCAAACGTAGTTACAGGAAGAATTGCTAACCGCCTAGATTTGGGCGGGACTAACTGTGTAGTCGATGCCGCCTGTGCGAGTTCATTGGGTGCCCTCAAAATGGCAATTAGTGAGCTAACTGAGCATCGAGCCGATATGATGATCACTGGCGGAGTTGACACCGACAACTCAATTATGGCCTACATGTGCTTCAGCAAAACTCCTGCTGTTTCCCAAGGTGAGAATGTCAAACCTTTCGATGCAGAGTCTGATGGGATGATGCTAGGCGAAGGTGTGGGAATGTTAGTCCTGAAACGCCTTGAAGATGCCCAGCGAGATAATGACCGAATCTATGCAGTCATCAAAGGTATTGGCACTTCTAGCGATGGGCGCTATAAAAGCATCTATGCACCGCGTCCAGAAGGTCAAATGAGAGCCTTACATCGTGCTTACGAAGATGCGGGATTTTCGCCTACAAGTGTTGGTTTGATTGAAGCACACGGCACTGGTACTATGGCTGGAGACCCCGCCGAATTCTCATCTATAAAAGAAGTTTTTGGCGAGAACAATCCCAAAAAACAACATATTGCTCTTGGAACTGTCAAATCGCAGATTGGACATACAAAAGCTGCTGCGGGTGCGGCAAGTCTAATCAAAACGGCTTTGGCTTTACACCACAAAGTATTACCAGCCACGATTAATGTCACCAAACCGCATCCTAAATTAGATATTGATAGTTCCCCATTTTATTTAAATACCGAAACCAGACCTTGGATTAGCGGCGATGACCAACCAAGACGTGCAGGGGTAAGTTCTTTTGGCTTTGGTGGCACAAATTATCACGTCGTTTTGGAAGAATACACAAGTCAACATCAGCAACCCTATCGTTTACACAAACCTTCTCAGTCGGTGTTGCTATTTGCGTCAACACCTGAAGAATTGTTATCGCGCATTCAAGAAATTAGACAGCAATTGCAATCTGATACGGGAGAACAGCTTTATACAGAATTGATTGCGGCTTCTCAATCTTTAGAAATTCCGGTTACAAATGCCAGACTTGGGTTTGTTGCTGATTCTCTCACTCAAGCTTGTAACTTGCTGCAAACAAGTATTGACTTGCTCACAAGCAAACTGCAAGCAGAATCATGGGAATATCCCCAAGGAATTTACTATCGCAAAACTGGCATAGAAACAGAGGGGAAGGTGGTTGCCCTATTTTCTGGGCAAGGTTCGCAATACTTAGAAATGGGTCGGGAACTCGCGATCAACTTCCCTGACTTGGGGCAGACTTATGCTCAAATTGATAACCTTTTACGCGAAGACGGTTTGCAGCCCCTTTCGGAGGTTGTTTTCCCGAACCCTGTGTTTGATCTAGATCAAAAGACTGCCCAGATGAAGGCGTTGCAGCAAACAGAATATGCACAGCCAGCCATTGGAGCTTTTAGCGCTGGTTTGTACAAGATATTGCAACAAGCTGGGTTTAAGCCAGATTTCGTGGCTGGACATAGTTTTGGAGAACTGACTGCTTTGTGGGCTGCGGGAGTTTTGAGTGAGAAAGATTACCTGTTCTTGGTCAAAGCTAGAGGTCAAGCGATGGCTGCACCAAAAGATCCTCTATTGGATGCGGGAGCGATGTTGGCGGTGAAAGGGGATGTAAATCAGGTTACAGAACTAATTCAGAATTTCCCGCAAGTCACCATTGCTAACTTGAATTCTCCAAATCAGATGGTGTTAGCAGGGACGAAAGCTGAAATTGCTAATGTACAGGAGGCTCTGAAAACTCAAGGGTTCTCTAGCATTTTGTTGGGAGTTTCCGCAGCTTTTCACACTCCATTAGTGGCTTATGCACAGCAACCCTTTGCCAAAGCAATTGAGAAAGTTACTTTTAATGAGCCACAAATCCCGGTTTATACAAATGTTACCGGGAAGCGTTACCCAAATGAGCCGCCAGTCATTCAAAAAATCCTCAAAGATCACCTAAAGAATCAGGTGCTGTTTAAGCAAGAAATTGAAAATATTTATGCTGAAGGCGGTTACTGCTTTATTGAATTTGGGCCGCGAAGCGTTCTTACCAACTTGGTAAAAGATATCCTGGGCGATCGCCCTCATTTAGCTGTAGCTTTAAATGCTAGTCATCTCAAAGATAGCGATCGCACTTTGCGCCAAGCTGTTCTACAGTTGCGCGTTGCTGGATTACCTTTGCAAAACTTAGACCCCTATCAACTGGAGTATAAAATCCCAGAAGCTTCTCCAAATCAGCTCTTGAATGTCCGTTTAAATAGCACCAACTTTGTATCAGATAAAACCAAGCAGTCCTTTGAAAAAGCTATGCAAAATGGGCATGAAGTGAAACCCACCGTTGCGAACGGTAATAAACCCAACTTTTCTCAATCCACAGAGAAGGTATCAGTTAACAGTCAATCCACTGTTGGCAATGGCAATAAACCTAACCCCTCTCATTCCGTAGAGAAGGTAGCTGTCAACGGTCAATCTACCTTTGCAAATGGCAATAAACCTCACTCAGTAACAGCTAACCCCTCTCATTCAGCAGAGAAAGTAACAGTCAAAGGTGGAGTGAAATCTGTGCAAAACGGGCAATCAGATCAACTCGATATCAAGTCTTTGCAACCTAGTTCAGAACTTCCTCTAAGTTATTTAAGAGCTATAGATAACTTAGAATACTCCCTGATTGATTTCAGTCGCAATCAACATGAAATCTTGCAGGTTCATGAACAATCTTTAAACAATCAGACAGAATATACTAAAACCTTCTTCCAACTCATGGAGCAACAACATGCGTTGTGGGGAAATAGTAAATTCAGCGAACCACATACAGAAACACAGCAACTGGTAGTCTCCAGTTCAGAGCGCAGCATCATGCGGTTTCACGAGCATCAAACTGATAGTCTCCGTATCCATGAGCAATATCTCAACTATCAGCAAGAATACACTAACAACTTTTTCCAATTGCTTCAGCGAAATTATCAACCGTCGCCCAGCAATACTAATCAACAGAGTTTGATACCGCCAGTCAATTATCAACCAAGTCCAGTAGCTCCACCAGTCGAAGAAGATAACCCTGTTCGGGAGACTGCACCGGTTGCTTTGCCGAGTAACGGATTTGCCACTAAATCTGAGCCAGTTTCAACTAATGGTAACGGCACAAATGGTAATGGTAATGGCGCACATCATCAAGCAACAGCATTTCTGGATATTACTCCATTAAAGGAGAATACTGCACCTGTAGAGATTGCACCCCCACCCCCGCCAGTAATCATCGATCAAGCCGCTCTGAGCCAAACTCTGATTAACGTCGTTAGTGATAAAACAGGCTACCCAACGGAGATGTTAGAGCTAACGATGGATATAGAGGCAGATTTGGGGATTGATTCGATCAAACGTGTAGAAATTCTCGGAGCTTTGTTAGAACTATATCCCGATTTGCCCAAGCCGAATCCCGAAGAAGTAGGACAGCTACGCACGCTGGCTCAAATAGCTGAATATATGGGGAAAATTGCATCTGAGATTTCTGATGCGATACCTGCGGTGGGCTTTGTCAACGCCCCAAATGAGTCAGGGAGCAGGGAGCAGGGAGCAGAGGGAGATGGGGAAGATAAGGGAGATGAGGGAGATGAGGGAAATGGAGGAGTAACAGCAATACCTTCCTCATCCCCGCCATCCCCCTCATCTCCAGAGCTTACTAACATTGTGTTCAATGTCGTTAGTGAAAAGACAGGCTATTCGACGACAATGTTAGATTTGTCGATGGATATAGAGACAGATTTGGGAATTGATGCTGTCAAACTTGTGGAAATTCTCGAAGCGTTGCTAGAACTATACCCGGATTTACCCAAGCTGACTTCAGAAGCATTGGCTCAATTACATACCCTTGGACAAATTGTTGCACATATAGAAAAGGGACTAGGGACTGGGGAAGAAGTCGGGGAGCCGGGAGTAGGGAGCAGGGGAGAAGAGTTTTCCCCAATTTCCAATCCCCAATCCTCAATTTTTCGTAGTCCTGTCAGACTCAAATATCTTCCCGAACCTGATGTTTTAGATTTCACATTACCCGATAACCATATCGCCTTGCTTACCGATGATGGTTCTCTGACTACGGCGAAACTAGCTGAGACTCTGTTCAAACGCGGCTGGAAAACCGTTGTCTTAACTTTTCCTTCAACCGTGATTGCTAAACAATCTCCGTTACCTGAAGGCATTAGCCGTGTGGTGCTTGCAGATTTGAGTGAGGAGCATTTGCAAGAACAGTTAGGAGCGATCGCTACTAACTATGGACAAATAGCTACATTTATCCATCTGAATCCTTCCACTCACGACGATATAAGTAACCATGTTCGCTATCTGGAATCAGAAAAAGCCATCCTTCGCCATGTCTTTCTCATCGCCAAATATCTCAAAGAATCACTCAATCAAGCAGCACTTCAAAGACGTAGTAGTTTTATAACCGTGGCTCGTCTGGATGGTGAATTCGGACTAGGGCAAAAAACCAACTTCGGTGCAATTGGCGCTGGACTATTCGGACTCACCAAAACTTTGAACCAGGAATGGGAATCTGTATTTTGTCGAGCGATCGACCTCAGTCCTGATTTAGATGCCGAAACATCAGCACAGCATATCTTCGCCGAACTTCACGACCCAAATCTATTAGTCGTGGAAGTGGGATATAACTCACAAGAGCGAGTAACTCTAGTATGTGAACAGGAAGAGCAAAAAAATAGAGAGCAGGAAATCGATGGAATCCCCTTTGCAGCCAGCACTTTTTCCTCCAACGTTTTCCCCATCCCTAATGCCGAATCCCAAGTATTTCTCGTAAGTGGCGGTGCGAAAGGGATAACGGCTCAGTGTGTGATTAAACTAGCACAGCGTTATCAATGCAAATTTATCTTGGTGGGTCGTTCCGCCGCCGATCCAGAACCCGTATGGACTGAAGGTTACTTAAGCGAAGCAGATTTGAAAAAGCGGATTATGGAGGATTTCTTCGCCAAAGGCGAAAAACCCACACCTGCAATGGTGCAGAAAAAGTTTAACGCTATTTCATCTAGTCGCGAAATTGCTACAACGTTACAAGCTATCAACCAGGCGGGTGGAAAGGCTGAATATTTGAATGTTGATGTGACTGATGCGATCGCACTTCAGGAGCAAGTTGCTAATGCTGTCAAGCGTTTTGGCCCGGTAACAGGAATTATTCACGGGGCTGGAAATCTAGCTGATAAGCGGATTGAGAAAAAATCAGTCCAAGATTTTGAAACAGTTTACACAGCCAAAGTTAAAGGTCTAGAAAACCTGTTGCGCTGTGTAACACCTAGCCAACTGAATTATTTAGTCCTGTTTTCTTCTGTAGTTGGTTTCTACGGAAACGTGGGACAGTCAGATTATGCAATCGCTAATGAAATTCTCAACAAATCAGCCCATCTTGTCAAACGCAACCATCCCCATTCTCATGTGGTAGCGATTAATTGGGGCCCTTGGGATAGTGGTATGGTTTCTCCTGAATTAAAGCAAGCTTTTGCTGAACGGAATATCGAGACTATTCCTGTTGATATTGGTACAGAAATGTTAGTTGATGAATTAGCTAACACCAATCAAGAAACTGTGCAAGTTGTAATTGGTAGCCCTTTAGTTTATATCCCAGAACAGCTACCAAGCGAGTTGAGAACTTTTCGGATTCAGAGGCAACTAACATTAGCAGCTAATCCATTTTTACAAGATCATGTAATTGCTGGTTATCCAGTTCTCCCCGCGACTTGTGGACTCTTTTGGATTGCTAACGCTTGCGAACAAATCTATCCTGGTTATAAAGCCTTCAGTTGTACAAACTATAAAGTTTTGAAGGGACTAATATTTGATGAAAATTTAGCAACTGAATACACTTTAGAATTGCAAGAAATTGCTAAACATGATATCAATGAAATAGATTTTGATGCCAAAATCTGGAGTAAAACTCCAGAAGGTAAAATCCGTTATCATTTTAGTAGTCAGATGAAATTGAAGCGGGAAGTTCTTATTGCCCCAACACACGAATTTATGAACTTAAGCCAGGATCATAAAATCACCGCGACGACTTCATCACTTTATCAAAATGGGGCAGCTAGCTTATTTCACGGATTTACCTTTCAAGGTGTAAAATCTGTTTTAAATGCCACTCTGGACAAGATCACCATAGAATGCTACTTGCCAGAGCCTGGAGAAAGACAACAAGGACAATTCCCAGTCCAAACATTCAATCCCTACATTGCAGATGTGCAGATTCATGCATTTTGGATTTGGGCACAGCATTTTTATCAGGTAGCTTGTTTGCCTTCAGAAATCAAGACTTTTGAACAGTTTGCTGCCGTTCCATTTGATGAAATATTTTACGTTTCTTGTGAAATAAAATCAAAGACAGAATCGAGTTTAGTTGTTGATGTCATCGCCCATAATCAGCAAGGGAAAATATATACCCGAATGCTTGGTGCTAAGGGAACTATTTTACCCAAGCAACTAGATGAAATTTAAATAGGCAACTGAAAAATGTCATAAGAATTCAGCACTAAGGAGTCAGAAGTCAGACTTAGAAGGAATCTAATATGATTGATTCACCAAATTTTATTCTGACTCTTTAACTATTCTGACTCCTGAATTCTTACAAAATATATACATCAGCTTGAGGAGGTAGGTGATGGAAGAATTTGCACCAAATAAAATTCATAAAATAGCGATTGTAGGGATGGATTGCTATTTGGGTGGCGGCTGCAAGGGATTAGATACCTTTGAACGCAGTATTTATGAGGGAACTCAGCATTTTATTTCCAGACCTCCTCAGCGATGGCAAGCAATAGAAGCACAACAACAGTTGTTGAAAAACTACAGTTTTCCCGATGGTGTAGCACCATTAGGTGCATACATTAAAGATTTTGAAATTGATGCTTTCAGTTTAGAACTACCACCAGAAGAAGTAGACAATTTTAACCCTCAAGAACTGTTGATGCTTCAGGTTGCCGATAATGCTCTAAAAGATGCGGCACTTCGTAAAAGTACGAGAATAGCAATAATAATTGCTAGTACTAAAGACCTAACTCTGCATCAACAAAAAGAGCAACTTGAAGATAATGAATATACCAACTACATCGAAAACAGCCTAGCTAATTATATTTCCAAACTGTGGAATTTTGCTGGACCGACATTCACATTAATTGCCGAACAAAATTCTGTTTTTAAAGCCTTGGAGCTTGCCCAAAAGCTACTTGCAATCAGAGAAGTAGACGCTGTTTTAGTCGGTGCGATTGACCTTGCTGGGGATGGCGCTAGTGTTTTACAACGAAATGAAATAACAAAAGTTAACACAGGTGTGAATACTCTCAGTTACGACCAGAAAGCCAATGGCTGGATAGTCGGAGAGGGTGCGGGGGCTGTAGTATTGAAGCTCCACGAAACAGCAAAACGAGAGAACAATCGCATATATGCAACGATTGACGCTCTTAGTCTTGTGGAAAATTCAAAATCTAAAATTCACCCTCTCACGGTTCCAAATTCTGAAATGATAGCCCAGGCTTGTCAACAGGCTTTTCATCTTGCAGATATCAAACCAAGAGATATCAACTATTTGGAAGTTGTTGGTAGTGGAATTTCCCAGCAAGATGAGTCAGAAATTCAAGGGTTGCTCGCAGCTTATCGCACATTTGAGCCAAATTTAACTTGTGCGATCGGGAGTATTAAAGCAAATATAGGTCATACCTATGCTGCATCGGGGATAGTTAGCCTGATTAAAACAGCACTTTGCCTGTATCATCGTTACATTCCCGCAGTTCCCCAATGGTCTGGTCCTAAAATGCCAGAGATTTGGCGAGATAGTCCCTTTTATGTCGCTTGTGAATCAAAACCCTGGTTTTTAGAAAAAGGAGCTACTAGAAGAATAGCTGCGATTAACGGGATGGAGATAGATGGAAGTTATGCACATTTAATTTTGTCAGAGGAAGTATATCAGCAACATCACAACAGCAGGTATTTAGAGCAAATGCCTTACTATGTGTTTGCGATCGCATCTGACGAGCAATCAACTCTATTAGAAGAAATCCGCAATCTTCAACAAACCATTAAAGATTGTTCTTCCCTAGCTGCTGCTGCTAGTATGACTTTTGCAACTTTTCAACAGCATCAACAGGCAACTTATGCAGTAGCAATTCTCGGACACAATCAAGATGAATTGCAGCGCGAAATTCAGCACTCCCTCAAAGGTATTCCCGATGCCTTCAAGACAGGTAAAGACTGGCAAACTCCTCTAGGCAGCTATTTTACAGCAAAACCACTTGGGCAAAAAGGTAAAATCGCTTTCGTTTATCCAGCAGCCTTTAGTGCTTATCTCGGAATAGGTCGGAATCTATTTCGTTTATTTCCTCAACTTTATGATCAGCTGCTCATCAAAAGTGGTTACAACCGTCTCGCGAATGTAGAAAAACTTGTCTACCCTCGAAGTTTAGAAAAATTTTCAAATAGGCAACTGGAAGCACTTGAAAAGGAATTGATTAACGATTCAGTAGCAATACTCGAATTAGAAATGCTCTTTGCTACACTTTTGACGGCAACTCTGAGCAATTATTTTCAGATCAAGCCCCAATGTGCTTTTGGTTATAGCTTGGGCGAGATTAGCATGATGTTGGCTCAAGGTGTCTGGACTGAGTTTCTAGATAATAGTAAGAGCTTTAACTCATCTCCTCTGTTTAAGACAAGGCTATCTGGTTCCAAAAATGCTGTGCGCGAGTATTGGGGATTACCTCAAGGAGAGGATGATAAAAGCGGAGATTTTTGGCGCAACTATATTCTTATTTGTCCAGTATCTCGTGTTCAGGAAGCCATCCAAGATGAAGATCGCGTCTATTTACTTTTAATTAATACTCCAGAAGAAGTCGTGATTGCTGGTGAGATAGAAGCTTGTAAGCGGGTAATTGCCAATCTAAATTGTGATGCTTTTCTTGCTCCCTTCACCCATGTCATCCATTGCGAGGCAATGCGCTCTGAATACCATGAACTTGTGAGATTAAATACATTCCCTAGCCAAAATAAATCAGAAACTATTTTTTATTCCACAGCCGAGTATAAACCAATTGACCTCGACAGTGATTCAATAGCTCGCAACATTGCTCAAAACATCTGTCAACAGCTTAATTTTCCTCGGCTAATTAACCGTGTCTATGAAGATGGCTTCAAAATATTTCTCGAAGTAGGTGCTGGTAGTAACTGTTCCAGATGGATTGATAAAACCCTCAAGGCAAAAGAACAGATCACAGTATCTCTTAATAAAAGAGGTGTAGACGATCATGCTTCTATTATCAAAGCCTTAGCAAAACTCCTTAGCCATAGAGTTGAACTAGATTTATCACCATTATATTCTCAAGAACCAGAAGTTTCCAATGAAAGTCAGTCTAACGTGAGAACTATAACCTTGCAAAATAGCAAGATTAGTTACACATCTTTGAATAAAAAAAATCACGAAATCCTTGAAGATATCTCTTTTAGATATCCCATCAAAACTGTTAATCAGCAGCAATATCAACTATCAGAATTAAAGGAATTTGCACAAATGAATTCTTCTTTGCTTCCCAATCCTACCAAAAGTCTTGAAAACACCTCTAGAAATCTAGAAACTCTCCAAGAGCAAGTTAACTTTCAAAATGGCAGCGAACCTACTCAGTTATTGCTACAAGAACGCAATGAAACTGTAGAAAAATTACAAATTAACGAAAATTGGGTAACAGAAGAGGAAAAGAATCAATTCGCTCTGACCCCTAGTTTGAAAACTTCCAGCGTTGTTGACGAACCCCATTTGCTCAATTCACACAGTCCTTACTATCAAAAACTGAGTGAGAATGCTTCCAGGATGACCAAAGCTCATGCTGTCTTTTTACAAGCGCGACAGGAGTCACTAAAGCAAATTAGCACGATCATTCAGTTGCAAATAGCTTGTTATCAAAAGTTGTTTGAATGATAATCATCTAAAGCAGCAAAGTACCCAGATTATTTGAATAAATAATTGGTGCAAAATCAAGCTTAGTAAGACAAGGGGCTGAAGCCCCTTGCTCTAGAGCAAACTCACAGGTAATCAGTATAAAATCTGCTGTAAATTTTTCAAACATTATCTGGTAAACAATTTTCTGGAACTGGAGGTTAAAAAAGATGATTGGTGCAGATAATATACTAAATAACAATGGTAACTACCTAAAAATTTCAGACTATATATTCCACCAAAATCAAGTTTGGCAAGGTATTTTAGATTTTGTATCTTTTAACGAAAAAGGTATAAAATCTAAGCTTCTAAATTTAGAAAAACCTTGTTATATTATTAGAGTTGAAGGAAAAGTTGGCGCAACTAACGAAGGTTATCCATATCCTTGCAACCAAGAAAAAACTGGACAGGCAGAAATATTAGTATCTACTCCACCTCTGTCAACTCGACAATTAGGCGATCCAACTTTTCTCAACTTTCATGGTGTAAAATACGCTTATGCCACGGGCGCAATGGCTCAAGGGATTGCTTCTGAAGAACTGGTAATTGCCCTTGGTAAAGAGAAAATCTTAAGTTCATTTGGTGCTGGTGGCTTATCTCCTGCTCGCGTCGAAGCAGCCATTAAGCTTATTCAGCAAGCTTTACCCGAAGGACCTTACGCATTTAACTTACTCCACAGTCCCAGTGAACCTGCTATTGAACGCGGTGTTGTTGATTTGTATCTTAAATATCAGGTGAGAACAATAGAAGCTTCCGCCTTCCTCGATTTGACTGACAACATTGTTTACTATCGCGCTGCTGGACTTGGTTTGAATGCGGACAATAAAATCGAAATCAAAAATAAAATTATAGCCAAAGTTTCTCGGAGAGAAGTTGCAATCAAATTTCTACAACCTGCTCCAACAAAAATTTTGAAGCAATTAGTTGAGCAAGGCCTTATCAGTGAATTACAAGCAACCCTAGCTGAAAAAATTCCTGTAGCTGACGATATTACTGCCGAAGCAGATTCTGGTGGTCATACAGATAATCGTCCTCTGGTTTGTCTCTTACCTTCCATCTTAGAATTGAGAGATGAAATTCAAAGAAAATTTTCTTATGAAAAACCTGTCCGAGTTGGAGTAGCAGGAGGAATTGCTACGCCACAATCAGCATTAGCTGCCTTTATGATGGGTGCTGCTTATGTTGTAACAGGCTCGATTAACCAATCTTGCATTGAAGCCGGAACTTCTCAACATACTAAACAATTATTGGCTCAAGCCGAGATGGCTGATGTGATGATGGCTCCGGCGGCAGATATGTTCGAAATGGGGGTAAAACTCCAAGTGCTCAAAAGAGGAACTCTCTTTCCTTTACGAGCCCAAAAAATGTTTGAACTATACAAAAACTATGACTCAATTGAAGATATTCCCTTGGTGGAAAGAGATAAATTAGAAAAACAAGTTTTGAAAAAGAGCTTGGATGCAGTGTGGCAAGAGACAGTTACTTATTTATCTCAACGCAATCCTGATAAATTGGCCAAGGCTGTTAATAATCCAAAACTGAAGATGGCTTTAATTTTTCGCTGGTATCTTGGATTATCATCCCGTTGGTCTAACTTTGGAGAAAAAGGGAGAGAAATGGATTATCAAATCTGGTGTGGCCCTGCTATGGGCAGTTTCAATGACTGGGTTAGAGGTTCTTATTTATCTGAATCAAATAATCGTCAGGTAGTTGATGTTGCTAACCATATTATGACCGGAGCGGCATTTTTATACCGGATACAAAGTTTAAAAGTTCAGGGCTTACAAATGCCCGCTTATTACAGCGAATATCGTCCAGCTACTTTTAATTAAAGGAGGAAAATCAGATGAATACTGTTAAAATTGATAACCGAATTCCCAAGATTCAAAATAAGCTTTTCGAGCAGGCACATACTCAGCCTTTAGAATTAAAAACTGTTGCTATAGCTATGAGCAAGCAGGGAATTAAAGGAGAAAAACTTTACTCTCATCCGGGAATGCTCCCCTTACCCGTACCTATTTGTGAGTATTTATTTTCTTTTAATTCTCGTCAAAGGTCAATTTTATCTGCGACATTTTTTGCTAATTTCTATAAGTTTGTTGCTAATAGCGAATATCAGTCTCTCATATCCAACATGAGTGTTGCTGAAAAAGTTTTTGCTTCCTACTCGGATGAATTTATGATTCTTCATCAGGAAACTAATGAAGAGATGGATCATATTTGGTCTTTTAGAACTGTATATAGTATGGTCTGTCGAGAAATAGGAATTGAAAGTTCATTTGATGAACCTAGCTTTTTCTATGGAACTGTTGGTGCAATACCTCAATCAGATTTCGACAACTTCGATACCCGTTTTACTTTTGATGAAGATTTAAATGAAACTCTATTGAATCTTCAAAAGGGGAAAAACTTTCTTAAAAAGATTGTAGAGCAGACTCAGCAGCAAGGCAAAAATTTTACATATCGAACTTTACGCTTCATGATTGGGGATGCTATAAGGATGTTACCGGCCCAAATAGTTCAAGAAATTGGCTTGGGTAGTTTGACTCTACTTTATCGGTATATGGCTAATATCGAGTTAAAAAAAAGCGAAGCTTTTTTATTTGATTCCCCTGAAAACTTTGATTATGAACCATTAGCTGTTGAATTGAATCAGGGTCACTTAACAGATGAAGCACGTCATTACACAACATCCTTTGATTTAGGAGTAGAACTATATAGGGCAGCTTCTCCTGAGGGTCAAGATTTCATTCGATATTTCATGCAGCTAATTTTGGAAGACTACATTAGCGCTAGTTTCACAACTTATTTGGAGAAGTTAGACTTCACTGCCCAAGGAATCATGTTAACTGATATTAGAATTGGGCTAAACTCACTAAGTATGTCTCTGCACCATCCTGAATTAGTTGATAAGCGAGTAGATATAAATCAATTAGTTCATTCTTGGAGACAAGTGAGTTCAAAATGGCGCAATATAATTGGTTACATGGAACAAAAGAGTTGGCAATACAAATCTCAGCAGCTAGAGCGTCTTATTAAAGAATTGGGACTAGAGTTAAATACCAGTAAGCTAGGTAATCTCTATGATCGTTACAAGGATGCTTTGGCAATGAAGGAAATTCAAAAAGTTATTGAAGTAGCTTAACAATTGTTAAATCTGTTAACCCTCTTTCGTGAAACCAGCGAGTTTAGAGATGATAGTGTCTATTCATTTTGAAGACGACCAGAAAACAGTTCAAGTTGAAGCAAACCAACGCTTAACTAAGGTTTGTGATGAGCATCCTAGTTCAATTTTATTTGGTTGTCGTTGTGTTGCTTGCGGAACTTGCCTCATAGAAGTTGTGAGTGGGATAGAAAATCTAACTCCTGTGATGGATGAAGAGCGGATTTTGCTTGATGTGTTGGCTCCCGATACTACCAATGTTCGCCTAGCTTGTCAATGCGTAGTGCAGGGTGATATTCGTATTCGGGTAGCGGATTAACTGGCAAATTTTATATAGCTCGATATGCTCTTAGGAGATATGCAGCAGCAGCGAAAGTTAAAACCTTTTTCTAATATCTCCTACCTTAGACTTTTCAAAAGTTTTAGCCAGTACAGCAATCCTATTTAGGAATGCTATATATCCAATTCTTTTTACTTCAGAGGTGTGTAAATGAGTCAGTCTACTCCTGAGGCAACTAAAAAGCAGTCTTATACCGCAGAAGAAATTCAAGCTTGGCTAGTATCTCATATTGCAGAGCAGCTAGGAGTTGAACCCAAGGATATAGATGTCAGTCAGCCTTTAGACAGCTATGGTTTAGAGTCAGCCCAAGCAATGTTTCTTGTTAGCAAAGCTGAGAAGTTGTTTGGTTTTGAACTATCTCCAATCTTATTGTGGCATTACCCCACTATTGAAACGCTATCCCAGCGTTTAGCCGAAGAATCCAAAGCTTCGCAGTCAGAGATTTTTGAGATTTGAACATCAAAGCTGTTCTTGAACAGCTTACAGAAAAAGATTTTGATAGTTTGAAACTATGAATATATCCAGGTTTTTAGCACAGCTTAACCAAAAGGTTGTTCAGATTATCGAACAATAATTACAACCTAAATCGAGAACTAAGCTTGCAAATAATCTAGTAGTTAGAGGGAACCAAAAGTAAATATGATTTACAACAGAAAGCTGGGGCACCTTGAGCAAGCTATGGAAATCTTAAATAGCCGTGCTAAAACCTGGAACATAGTAACTATTAGTCGCATCAAGGGCTATATCTGCGAAGAAACTCTGACACAGGCTTTAGACATGATTCAATGTCGCCACCCTCGTCTAAATTCTAAAATTGTTGGAGATAAAAATAGTCTTATCTTTCAAAGTCAAGAAACAGCAAATATTGCTTTACGCGTTGTCAAAAAGTTAGACAATGAGCAGTGGCAACAAGTAGTTGATGAAGAGATGAACAACGGAATTGATAGTAGCAAAGGTTTGCTGCGAGTTGTTCTTATTCATTTTTTAGGTAATGAGCATATAAGTTACCTCATTACAACAATACACCATGCGATCGCAGATGGTTTATCATCCATCCAACTTCACTCAGAAATCTTGACTTATTGTCAAAAAATTGTGTCCGGCGAACCAATTAATCCAGTTATTAGCTTAACTCCACTTCCACCTATCGAAGAACTAATGCCCAAATGGACTAAGGGATTCAGAGGTAGGATAAATAGTATTATCTTTTTATTGCAGCTTGGGTTACAAAAAATCTGGAATCGACCACAAACATTAGGTTTTGAAAAGTATGTATCTATTGCAAAGCGTAGTTGCAATATTATCCACAGACAACTTGACCAAGACTTAACCCAAAAATTTGTAAATCATTGTCGGCAAGAGAATACAACAGTACATAGTGCTTTGTGTGCTGTAATGTTGTTTACAATAGGGAGAAAAATAATTAAAAGAAATAGCAAAAATACACGAGTAAACTGCCTATCATATTTTGATTTGAGGAGACATCTCGAACCAGCTATCAGTGATGATCAGATGGCTGTATTAGCCTCCTCTATTATGGGATTTCATACTATAGGGAGAAACACGTCCTTTTGGGAATTAGCCCGTGAGGTGAAACAAAAACTTGAAGTTAGTAAAAAATCCGGTGATCTCTTGAAAATGATTTTGATTGCCAAGCATCTCATAGATTTTTGTTTTATCTATCCCAAGCAAGTAGCTGCCACAGTGTCTGTTTCTAATGTTGGCAAAGTAAATATACCCAAATATTACGGTGAATTTGAACTAGAAGAAATCAGTTTCGCTGGTTCCCACGCTTTGTATGCAGGTGTTTTTGTTATCCACGCCTCAACTTTTCAAGGAAAAATGCTGTTGAATTTTGTTTTTTCTCAACCTTCAATTAGCCAAAGCACTATGGAACTTCTTGTGAACAATTTTATGTCTTATATTCATGAAATTTGCAATTTGGATTTAGACTCTTCTTTAATGTACAAATAGGCATATTTATTGCTTATTTAATATTATAAAAAATCAATGCTTTGAAACAATTAGGAGATTCTGAAACTATGAACGCATCAGAAATTATAGCAAACCTTACTCAACAGGGTGTTCATTTGTGGGTTGATAATGACAAATTAAAGATTCGCTCACCCAAGGGCATAATCACATTAGAAATGCAAGCAGAAATAGTTGCTTGCAAAGCGGAGATCGTGGCATTTCTACACGAGATGGATGTCGCTACTGATTTAGATTCTGTCCCTTTAAGTCAAGGACTCAATTTACAGACTATTGGTCGTCTAATTGGAGGATTTTCAGAGCAATCAGCTGTAGAGTATAAGCCACCAATTATCGATCCTAAAGTTATGGCTCAAAAGCTGATAGTTACATTTAAACCTTTGCCTAATAGCTACAAAAATCAAGAGATTCGGAAATTTCGCCAAGAATTGGAAGTGAAGTTGAGAGATTATGGAGTCAAAGTTTTATCTTGGGAGGAAGCGATCGCAGAATTTAACTATGACCTAACAATTCCGATAATTAACAAAAATAAAAAATTCAAGTTTAAGGGAGTTAAATCAGAAGTTAATGCAATTATTGATGTAGAAATACCTCCTTCTATTCTAAGAAAACTTGGTATTTTTACAGCAGAGCTTCTCTATCAATTCTATTCTAAATTTGTTTTAAATGGTCGAAAAATACCTGTTATAAAAATGGCTCGATTGAGCAGTTGGGCTGAGGATCATGCAGCTAAGTACGTTGACAATCCTAGTAAAACCCAAGTGATTGTGCTTACTGAAATAGACCATGATTTTATCAACCCTCTGATTCCGTATAAACAAAAAATCAATATTGGCTTAAACACTTTAATCAGAACGTTTTCAGAAATTGTTATTGGAGTATCATCTGATAAAATTTCTATATTAAACATGAATCTTTCAGACTCTATTTTCTCCAAAAATGAGATAGAACGGTTTGTTTTGAAATCACTAATCCCTAAAGTTTTTGTGCCCATCGCTCCACTTTTACTCAGCCGCTTTGAGCTAGGACAGTATAATCCTCAAGAATCTATCTATGCTGCAAAATTAGTGAAATTGGGTCAGGAATTAGCATCAACAGGTTTATTCCCTCCTGGTTTTAAATTGAATGAAGTGATTAAAAGAAAATCCCATAGAGATATTGTCAGCGTCATCATAAATGGTAGAACAGGTGTCTCTTATGGCTTTGTTGCTTATGCTGAACCTCCACAATATTTTGGAGATATAGAGGTAAGTAAAAATGAGTGGGAAAGTCTATTACCTGTTAGAGGATTTAGTAGTAACGAAATTCGTCAAAATGAAAAAGGTAGACGCTATGCCAAAATCAAACTCCTAGACAAATATGTATTTAGGCAAATACCTGATATTTGGCTTGTCAGTTCTCGTTCAGGGTCAAATAAAACAGACTTGAATCTCGCTGATGATATTATCAGAATTGGTTTGAAAGAAAAGCTATATCTCCAACTCCCTAAAGTGATTCATTCGGAGTTAGCAGATATGAAACCTTCTTATGATATTTATGTCATGCTTGCAATTAGTCTTTCTGCGGCTTTGTATACGCCAGAATTAATTAAAGATGGTGCGCCAATTGTTCATTTCCACGGCTACCCAGCATTTGATTGGTTTAAACCAAATGAATACTGTGTTGGGGTAAATAATCCTTCAGTACCTTGTGGAACCTATGAATCTGGTGTATTCAACTTTCTAGGTATTTCGAGCTTGGTCGAACAACAAGCTAGAAATATATCTTTAGTTAGTTTAGTAGAACCAGATCATGGCACAAATTTTATAGCTCATGATTTGGATTATTTAGTCGAAAGATTGAAAACCGGTTGTACAGATGGGCAAATTGAACTAGGTGGAAAACATTTTGCTTCTCTCAAATCGAAGATAGAAGAATGCAGAATCTAAATTTGTGAAATAGGCAATAGTAAATTCAACTAAACCTCGTCTAGAACACCGATTCAGTAATCAGAATTAAGTAGCAGCCTTCTCAGTAGTGCAGGTAAAATTTTTGGCAAGAATATGAAGATTATAGACGACGGCGGTACGGCGAAGATCAAATAGATTTTTGCGAGAACCAACATAACGAGCTTGGCCTGTTTACCATCGACCAATATGAGATAGGGAATGCTCAACAGCAACACGTTCTCGGAGCTTGGCACGACCAGCAGGAGTTAATTGACGTTGTTGTAATTCCCTAAATAAAGGTTCATCAGGATGAATAGAAACACTACGCCCAGTTTTGGAAGTAGTACAACGCTCCCTTAACGGACAAGTTGCACAAATATTTTTTGGGAACTGAACTTGCCACCGACGCTAAAAGGTAAAGTCACCTCATTAGGGCAGCAAATAATCTGATTGTCCTAATCAAGGGTAAAAGCAGTTTTGGTAAACCTCAAGGCGTTTTTAACTTGCCAAGCTTTACAGTAAACAGTCAGTTCGTCACTTCTGTTTTGAACCAAGGAACTACTCAGATAAGCACGGTCAATATGTAACACAACCAGATTCACTTGCTGGCATTTTAAGTCAATGGCAATCGCATCTGTTACTGATGCTTCAGGAATATTTGCTCTGGTGACTCCAACAGCGCGAACCAGCCCATTGTCTAAATCTCGTAAAACATGACGTTTATCACCATCAAATGGCTGGCTTTGACTTTTACGTCCATGTCTCATCTCTTCATCTTCGATTGAGATACATCGTTCTGGTGCAACACCTGTTTTGAGTTTCAGCTCACCGTTATGGAATATATCACAAGAAGAGTTAAATCTTCTTAATAATTTAATTCTAGGTAGATGAAGAAATTGACGGCAGTATTTAAATCCGTTTATAACTTTTAGGCTACTCGATGGTAATAGCGATCGCTTTTGTGATTATATGGACTCATACTAAAGCTACTTGTATGAAATAAACGATCGCTATTCATTATTGATAAGCCATCAAAACTTTCACATAGCAAAATTCACTACTTTGATTACAGAAAATTACTAAACAGCATAGGATTTAAATAAATTCGACAATGGCAACAAAATTATTATGAAATGACTAGCTTTAACGACTTTTCTATCTTTCAACATTTTGTTGTAGGTAAATGTTATCCTGTTAGTCTTAATTTTGAAGCAGTCAAATGGGATATAAAATCTTATTTTTGTTGTGATAATTATTGTAAGTGTGTAGCATTGAGATATTTTATAGCGCAATTAATTTAAAAAAATAAGAAAGCGATAATTTGAACGTTTATTTTCTAAAAGAATATTTAAAATAAAGGTTTGTGATAAAATTATCATGCTGTAAATATCCTATATTATTCTCTCGCGAAAGTAATAGAATAAGGATGTATTTAGTTCGGTGAATCACCATTATTTAGCTAAAATCTTAGGAGTGTCATCAATTTCGATAGCACTCCTATAAATTATGATAGAACTTTTACATAATTTTTTCTCTACTAGCCAGTTTATTCCCCACGGACATTGCTACCTCTGGAAACCAGAATTGGTGTGGTTACATTTGGTTTCAGATGTGTTAACTGGACTTGCTTATTATTCAATCCCAGTGATGTTGGTTTATTTTGTCCGTAAACGGCGAGATGTGCCTTTCGGCTGGATATTCCTGATGTTTGGCACATTCATTGTTGCTTGTGGCACAACCCATTTGATGGATGTGTGGACGCTTTGGTATCCTACCTATTGGCTATCAGGGTTACTCAAAGCTATTACCGCTTTTGTCTCTGTATTGACGGCTATAGAGCTTGTGCCATTAATACCCAAGGCACTGGCTCTACCAAGTCCTGCTCAACTAGAGAAGGAAATTGCTGAACGCATACTAACTGAGGAGGTGTTGAGGGAAAGTAAACAACGCTGGCAATTAGCTTTGCGCGGCAATAATGATGGAATTTGGGACTGGAATGTTAAAACTAATGAAATATTCTTCTCGGCCCGTTGGAAGGAAATGCTTGGTTATGAAGACCACGAAATTTCTAACCATTTAGATGAAAGGATGAAACGAGTACATCCAGATGATCTGGATTGGGTAACACAAGCAGTCCAAGATCACTTTTCTCAGAAAACACCGTTTTACACTACTGAGCATCGAGTTTTATGTAAAGACGGCACTTACAAATGGATTTTGGATCGAGGTCAAGCTCTGTGGGATGAAGATGGTAATGTAGTGCGGATGGCTGGGTCACATACCGATATTACTGAGCGTAAGCAAGCAGAGGAGGCAGTAAGTAGTCTACTTAATCAACTAGAAAATATGGTGGAGGAACGAACAGCACAGTTAACAAGAATTAATCAATCACTACAGACAGAAATTACTGAGCGCCAGCGAATAGAAGAAGCATTACGAGAAAGTGAAGAACGATTCCGTGCTACATTTCATCAAGCTGCTGTTGGCATCGCCCATGTAGCAATAGATGGAAGGTGGTTGTTAGTTAATCAGAAGCTTTGCAATATTCTTGGTTACACACTCGAAGAACTACAGTTGCTAACTTTTCAAGATATTACTCACCCAGATGATATTAATGCCGACCTAAAATATTTTTACCAGATTTTAGCAGATGATATTCAAACTTACTCAATAGAAAAGCGCTATTTTTGTAAAGATCGCTCCATACTTTGGGTTAATCTCACCGTCTCTTTAATGCGCGAACCTAGTGGGGAGCCAAGATATTTGATTTCTGTAGTGGAAGATATTAGCGAACGGCAAGCTGCGCTACGCGATCGCAAGCAGTGGGAGGAGCAAATGCAAGCATCACTCTTAGAAAAAGAGGTGTTATTAAAAGAAATTTATCATCGGGTAAAAAACAATTTACAAGTTATTTCTAGTCTGCTAAGTTTGCAATCTGCTTATATTAAAGACAAGCACGATTTGGTAATATTCCAACAAAGCCAACAACGGATTGCGTCAATGGCTCTAGTTCACGAAAAATTGTATGAGTCTCAAGACTTAGCAAAGATTAATTTTGGTGAATATATTCGAGATTTAGTAGCAAGTTTATTTACTGCATACGAAGTCAATGAAGATGCGATCGCTCTGGTACTAAATATAGACAAACACGTTTTTCTCGGATTAGATACGGCAATTCCTTGTAGCTTAATTATCCATGAGCTTGTATCTAATTCCTTGAAATATGCATTTCCCGTAGGTAGGAATGGTACGATTTATATAGAAATTAACCAAAATCAAGATCGGCAAGTTACACTTGTAGTCAGTGATGACGGAATTGGTTTACCACCAAATTTTAATTTCCAAAAAATAGCTTCTTTAGGCTGGCAGTTAGTGGATGCTTTAACCAATCAACTTTCAGGAAATATCAATATCCAAGGTGATATGGGTGTGAAGTGTCAGGTGACATTTACATTAATATAACAAACTAAAATATGACATCTGCAAAAATCTTAGTTGTAGAAGACGAAGCTATTGTTGCAAAAGATTTACAATATCGACTTATAAAATTTGGTTATACAGTTCCTGTAATTGCTTCTTCAGGACAAGAAGCAATTAACAAAGCAGTAGAAATATCCCCAGATTTAGTGTTAATGGATATTAAATTAAAAGGGTCAATGGATGGGATAGAAGCTGCCCAAGAAATCCATAAGCATTTGGATATTCCAGTAATTTACTTAACGGCTTATGCAGATGATAAAACATTAGCAAGAGCCAAGATAACTGAACCGTTTGGCTACCTACTCAAACCTTTTAAAGAAAGAGAACTACAAACAAATATTGAAATAGCTCTCACTAAACATGGTTTAGAAAGGCAATTAAAAGTAAGTAAAAAATGGCTGGATGCACTTTTAAAAAGTATAGGCGATGGTGTGATTGCTAGCGATTTGCAAGAATTGGTAACTTTCATGAATCCGGTTGCTGAAAATCTGACTGGATGGAAACAGGAAGAAGCTTATGGTAGAAATTCATCAGAAGTATTCAATATTGCTAATGCAGATACTCATAACTCTATTGAAAGTCCGATCGTAAAAGTCCTTCAAGATGGTATTATCGTCAGCCTCCCAGCAGAAACTATTCTGATTACTAGAGAGGGTGGAGAAATACCAATTGATGACAGCGTTGCACCAATTAAAGATGATAAAGATAATATAATGGGTGCTGTGTTAGTGTTTCGAGATATTACTGAGCGCAAACGAGCGATTGAGGCGCGTCAAAGGCAAATTGAGCAAGAGAAACTTGTGTTGCAATGGGAAGAGATAAATCAACTCAAAAATGACTTTTTAAATTTAGTTTCTCACGAACTGCGATCGCCTCTGAGTAATATGAAGTTAATGATTAAAATGATACAATTGTCTACTGATACCGAGGAAGCTCAACGTTATCTAGAACTGATGGAAGGCGAGTGCGATCGCGAGTTAGGATTAATTAACGATCTACTTGACTTACAACGGCTAGAAAGCTCATCTTATCCAGTTATCACACCAGATGCGTTGCTCTTACAGCAGTTCTTAACTTGGATAATTGAGCCATTTCAAATCCGTGTTCAACAACATCAGCAAACTCTAAAGTTGAATCTGCCCTCAAATCTCCCGCCCCTGCTCTCAGATGGCATAAGCTTAGAACGAATCTTAATAGAATTGCTTAATAATGCCTGTAAATACACACCTGCGGGTGGTGAAATTATCCTAAGTGTAAGTCACAATTCCTTGGAAACGCCTGCAAAAACTATTATTACTACCAGTAATTCCGCAGAAATTTCAGCAATAGAGTTACCACGAATCTTTGAAAAATTTTATCGCATCCCCAATGCAGATATCTGGAATCAAGGTGGTTCTGGATTAGGTTTAGCTATAGTACAAAAATTAGTCGAACAATTGCAAGGAAACATTCAAGTAGAAAGCGGTAACGGATGGACAACATTTACCCTTACATTAACTGATTTATTATAGGTCTTTAGGTTCTCTTAAAATTTCCTAATTTTTATCCTACACATAAATTATTAGAGGTGTATAGATAGATATACATCTCTAATAACTGATGTTATAAATATTTTTGCAAATGGTATAAGATAATTAAAGCAAATTATTAAATCTAGAAAAATGGTATTAACTATATCTTCCGCACCCCAAGGTTTTAGTGCATTTATTACTAATTTAGGAATACGCGATACAACTGATGATTTTGTATTTATTAAATCATCAGTTCCTTGTGTTGCTGATGGAGTCTTCACTCAAAGTCTTTTCGCCGGGCCAAGCGTTACTATTAGCCGCGACAACTTAAAAGATTCACAAGTACAAGGAATTGTCGTTATATCTAAAAATGCAAATGTCGCTAATGGTGCTGTTGGCATTGCTGATGCCCAAGAAGTTTTAGAATTGGTTGCAACGGAAACTGGAATTGCTGCACATAATATGGTGATAGCTTCTACAGGCGTAATTGGCAGGCGTTACCCAATTGAAAAAATTCGAGCAGGTTTATTAGGATTGGGGAAAAAATTGACTCCTGCTGATTTTAATGCCGCAGCCCGTGGTATTATGACCACCGATACAGTATCAAAACTAGCTACACGACAAATAGGAAATGCCAAGCTGGTAGGAATTGCCAAAGGTGTTGGCATGATTGAGCCTAATATGGCTACTCTCTTAACTTTCTTTTTTACTGATGCGGCAATTTCTGCAAATAGCCTTCGTTCTATTTTTCGCTCTACTATAGATAAAACCTTTAACTGCTTGAGTGTAGACACTGACACTTCTACTAGTGACTCTGCCGTGATTCTAGCTAATGGAATAGCCGGCGAAGTTTCAGAAGCAGATTTTGCCAGCGCATTGCAAGAAGTTGCACAAGAATTGGTGCTGAAAATTGCCAGAGATGCAGAAGGTGCCACCAAAATTATTGAGGTGACTGTAGATTCAGCTATTAATTATGTACAAGCGAAAAAAGTAGCTAAAGCAATTGTCAATTCACCATTAGTAAAAACCGCCGTCTATGGAGCAGATCCGAATTGGGGACGAGTTGCGATGGCTATAGGTAAATGTGAAAATGAACAGCAGATAAATCCAGAACGAGTTGTTATTAGTTTTGATGACGTGAAAGTTTATCCTAGTAGTTTAACTAATGAAAATCTGGAACAATTGCGGCAAATTATGTCCAAAGACAAAGTAGATATTCATGTTAGCCTCAATATTGGTGAAGCTTCTGCAACTGTATGGGGTTGCGATCTTTCAGAGGGTTATATAGAAATTAATGGTAAATACTCAACTTGATTAACAAGAAGAGATGCGAAATTGCACTGGGCTTCAAACTGCTACGTTAATGTCTTGTTGCGTTAACGCGTCTCTACATATAGGAATTCGATTTGATTTTTGTTCGCGTGGACAAGAAAGAGGTAATAGGCAATAGGAAAGAATGGTTTTTGAGTTGTACGGAGTTTTTTCAAAAATCAAATATGAGTCCTATAGCTCAATACGGTTCAGTTAAGGCTAAAACTCTTTGTCAAAGTCAATTTTTTTTACGAACCACAGAGACACAGAGAAGCCAGTGCGTTGGGCGGGTTCCCCGACTTAAAGCAACTGGCGCGGCACTGAGAGAATAAAGAAATGCTTAACTGAACTGCATTGTCCTATAGCTTGGATAGATACCTACACAAATTTGCAATAGCTGGCGTTGAAGCCTCAGCAACACAGCATACCTGCCTTCTTCATCGGTAATATTCGGAACCTCACCTTGCTATCAGGGAGAGAAACTTTGGCATCAGCCAAAAGTGGGATTATGTGCTTTCGGACATGATATTAGTCAAAAGTGTAGAGATGGATAAATGGCGGAGGGACATTAAGAGGTAATTGCTTTGTCAAAAAAGTTGACGCAGGTAGTCATTGTGTAATATAGTATGTTACATGAGTAATGAGTTAGATTAAAAAAACTTCCTAGCCAGTACATCACGGTGAAAATAAAATTATCATTTGTATACAAGTAGTTGATATTACAAGAAAAATTTTAAAATCTCATATTTAACACAAAATAACTCTATTAACGCTGCATAACTAAACAAATATGGATTTTGACTATTTTAGAAGCAATGAAGGCACTCCTACAAATAATACCCGCCAAAGCTTGCTTGCTAGTGGGTGGCGACCCTTTAACCGAGAGTTAGATTGGGGTTTTTTATGGCAACTGTTGTATAGTGACTCCCGCGAATTAACTCAAAAAAGTTTGAATTTAGCGAGTAATGTTGCTGATATTTTGGGGCGAAATAATTATGCTTGGTGGGCTAATTTATTAAATATTGTATCTGACAATACCCGCTACGAAGTTGAAAAATTTTGGAATTACATCACACCAGATCCCCAATCACCAGATCATCGCTACAAAGATGTTTTGAGTACGGAAACACCTATCGTTCAATTTGTCAGTCGTAGTAGCATTCCCATTGATTATGTTCTTAACCGACTGCAAGAAATTACTGTACTGCGAGTTTTGGGTGTGTTGGGTAATCCTGACATTATTACTCAGTATTATTCAGAAAGAGATTTTTATTTTCCTATAGATAGATTTATTAGCTGGGAACGTTTAGATGTGATTAATACTGTTTATGCTTACTGGGCAAAGCATGACGTTTGGTTGCAAATTGATCCCTACGATCGCGGGCGGCGACAATATAGTTTAATGGCGAGAAATCTTGCCCCACTAATTAACAAGGCAACTTACGACTTGGCAGTTATGCTGAGTGGATATCAAAGTCGTGTAGGTAAAGTTCACAGCCAATTTCCCATTCGCACATTTCCGGCAGATATCCAACAGTTTACTGATGCTGTACAGCAAGCGATTCTGAATCAAAACCAGTTAGCGGTTGTTGTACATGGGAAACCAGGTACTGGTAAAACAGTCTGGACACAAGCTGTAGCAAAAGAAATTCTTGTACCTTTAGGGTATGTAATTTTTATTTTAGATCATGATGCGATCGCTAATTTTGTTCCCCCAACTTACATAGAGCGTATTTGTATCGTTATTAACGAAGCTGATAATCTAGCGCAAAACCGCGCTTCTGAGGTAGCGCAATACAATAACAAAACCGAACACATTCTCAGTTTGCTGGATGGTACTTTGTATCAAAGTGTCATTGATGAGTCTGGTATCCAGATGCAGCAACGATTAGTTGTCTTGATGACTTGTAACACTACTGAAAGATTAGATCCAGCCATGTTACGTAAGGGCAGGGTGGATTTAATATATGAGTTTACGCAATTATTTGTTTGACATCCTCACCGCCGTGAACGCACGGTGATTCTGGAGTAATGAGTAATAAGTAATAAGTAAATGAGTAAATACCCATTTTTCATCCATTCATTACTCATTACTCATTACTCCTTACTTTAAAAGCCGTGCTGGAAACACGGGGTTTTAAACCCATTTTTCTGATAAAATCTACTGTCACCATAGTTTCACCTGTTTTTGGGATACAAGCTGATGCTGTTTGCGCCAAGCTTGGGGAGGTAAACCGTGATGTTGGCGAAACTGACGAGAAAAATGAGACACATCTTGATAACCTAATGCTTTGGCAATCTTCTCGATTGTCTGATTATTATTTTGGAGTAAAAAACGAGCGCCTGCCATTCGGCGTTTGACAATCCAGCAGTTTACAGTCTCTCCTGTTTGCCTTGAGACTCGGTTAGTTAAGTAAGCAGGTGAGTAACCAACAGCAACAGCCACATCACACAAAGTAATTCCTTGATGATAATGGGCTTCGATAAAGTCGAAAACTTCTTTTAATTGAGGAATGCTGGGAAAGATTGACTTAGAAGGGATTGTGGGTTCTTCAGGTGCGATCGCACTTGGAGTATTATCTACAAATACTGATTTTGGAGCTTTCTCAAATTTCATAGCGCACCAGTATTGCAGAGTAGCTTGCTTTTCTAGTCGGATAGCGATCGCTCTGAGCAATTCGTCTAGTGTCGAGGGTTTGGTAAGATAATCATCTGCTCCCAATTCCATAGCTTTGCGAACATCTGCTTTGTTACTACTCCCAGTCAGAAAAATAAAAGGAATAATTGCAGTAACAGGATCTAGGCGTAGCCTACTTAAAACGCTATAACCATCCATATCGGGCATCGTGATATCGCAAATAACTAAGTCGGGTATATACTCTTTTGCTTGTTGAATACCAGCAAGGCCGTTGTCAGCACTGATTGTATCAAAACCTTTAGCCTTAAGACCTTTTAAATAAAGATCGCGGGTAACATTATCATCTTCAATGACGAGAATTTTATTTGACGATTCGTACATAATTTTTTATTACCATAACTTTTAGCAGAAGCTGGTTAATATTAAACTGTGGCGGAATTTTGCCTAGTTTAGTTAGGTTTACACCGTACTGTACTCAACTTTTTTGTGAGTATGAAAATAGGCATAAGCTTAATTAGTTCGTTCCGAGAGTTGTGATTGTTAAGTTGTTAATTAATAACTAATCTTTATTTCAACATTCATAACTCGGAACTACTAAACTCTGACTTGATTAATGCCAACGTCACAGTAAACGTAGTGCCCACACCTAGTTGACTTTCCACAGATACTTGACCATGATGTAAGTCTACCAAGGTTTTAAGAATTGACAGTCCTAGTCCAGTGCCAGGTATGTGATCGATGTTAGTTCCACGGTAAAATGGTTCAAATATTCGTTGTTGATCTAGTGCTGAAATACCAATACCTCTATCTTCAACCTGGAAAATTAATTGCTCATTTTCGCAAGAAAGTCTCAAATCAATTGTCATACCGGAGGGAGAATATTTTATTGCATTATCGAGCAAATTTTTCAAAATCGGCTCTAACAGTTTTTTGTCTATGCAGGCTGTTAGAGAATTTTCTTGAGTGACAAAATTAATCGGAACTTTACTAATGCTCATCTGCATTTCTGCAACTAAGTCCTTACAGAAATCAACTAACTCAAGTGGCTTTGGCTCATAGTTTATTTTTGCTGCTTCTGCCTTAGAGAAAAATAAAATATCATCCAACATCTGACCAAGTTGTTCTGTAGCTTTTTGAATGTGATCCAGCAGTGGTTGGATTTTCTTCTGTGTACGTTTGTCTACTTCTTCCTTTAATAAACTATTAGAAAATGAAACAATATTCAACGGTGTACGGAATTGATGGCAAACCATAGAAAGAAAACGCGCTCTAAGTTCGCTAAGTTGTTTTGCTTGTTCTAAAGCTTGGTTAAGACCTAATTCTGCATATTTGTAATCGGTAATATCAATGCCTGCAATCATTTCTACTGGTTTCCCACCAAAATCTAGCACTCCATCCAGCATTACAACCGCACAAGCTAGCCATCGCTCTGTACCGCTTTTTGTCAGAATATTCATCTCCTGGTATTCAAAGTTAGTTGCTTCACTCTGCTTACGTACCTGCCTGCGTCTTTTGCTTTTAATCAGTCGGCGAATATCAAAACCCGTTAACAGTTCCTCTTTTGTGTAACCAGTCAGTTGCTCTACTGCTGGATTTATGTAGCAAAGCCGCGTACCTTGAATTAGAAAAGTGCTGGTATCTGTTGTTTCGGCTAAAGTCCGAAATCTAACTGCGTTTAGCCGCAATGCCTCTTCAGTCTGTTTCGATTCAGTAATGTCCCAAATACTCCAGACTCTACCAATAATTTTGCCATCCAACAAGTGAGGTTTTGAGTAGTGTGCAAAAACTCTCCCATCTTTCAATTCCAGAATATCGTAGCTCTCAAAATCAGAGTGGCTAGACACTTCCCAAATTAGTCGATTAAAGGCTTGTGGATCTTTAAGTTGATTCTCAAAAAAGGCTTTGCATCGAGGACATTTCTTAGATAATATTAGGGACTCCGGGATCTGCCACATATCCACAAATTTCTGATTCAAGCTCAGAATATCTCCCTCAGAGTTAACTGCAACAATACCAATGGCAGTAGATTCGAGAGTAGAACGAAGCAAAGAAAGAGATGCTTGTAGTTCTATTTCTTTTGATTTTAGTTGAGAAAATTCCTGCTGTAAATTGTCTTTGGCATCCCTTAATTCATCAGTCCACTTTTGCACGCTCAATTCTACTATTTCATCACTTATTTCTCGAACAAAAGCACAGCCAAATTCTATATCTTGTTGTTTTACATAGTTAATGGATATTTCTACCAGAAAGATCCGCCCTCGTTTTGTGCGGTAGCGAGATTTAAAGGTAAGAGAACCTTCTGAGTTAATATTTGACCAGTTATGTAGAGAAAAATCTACGTCTATATCTTGCAACCTCATGGAAAGTAATTCCTCACGGGAATATTCAGTCATCTGGCAAGTGGCATCGTTGACGTAGAGAAACTGTGCATTTTCTCCTAAACAAAAGGCAGCATCTACAGCTTGATTTATTAGAAAGTGAGCAAACTTCATTTCTATTTCTGGCTGTAGTGGCCATTGAGTGTTTGATTTAGCTAATCTATAATCGCCAGAATTCATATCCCTACTTGCTCCTGGTAATTAATCAGCACCATAGCCATTAATGAGTTTGATAGTCATAACTAACTAAAAACTCTGGTGCAGTGTTAGGCAGTTAAAAAATAAAATTAGTTAGTAAATTAAAAAATATTACTAACGGACTTAACAAAACTTATCATACCAATAAAAAGGGAATAATTTAACCAATTTTTCCTGAAAAAATTCAATATTTAATTTAAAATTTATTATTGACTTAAACAAATTTTGAGGAATGCAAAAAATAGACAAATCAAATCTAGATTAGTCAATATACCTTATTAGCTAAGAGTTGAAAATTCTCAATCTATAAGTAGAAAAAATGTTTTAAATATATACTAATACTACTTTTCGTAATTCGCAATTCCTGTTAAGTAAGGATTTTAGACATTTAAAATGGGTGGCTTATTTCAGCCAAACTGTCCTAGTACAGGACTGCGGAAATTTGTGTACCTTTAACAAGTAAAGAGATGTAGCCTGCACCATAGCTAAGAAATGGTTCACCAACCCAAAGTTACTGGGTTTCGACTGGTAAACGGTTAAATGAGAAAAATTTTTGTTCCTTACCCTTTCCGAGAGAAAGGACTTTGACCAAATACTACTGTAGAGTCGTTTGATTATCAACATAAATGAATTTACCGGGCTTGGCTAGGCTTTAATCAAAAAATTTTAACTCATTAGTTCATTTTCTTAACTTATCTTAACTTACTCTATCAGGGATTTAACTATAGAAGAATATGCTTAGTCATCCGTCGCAAGAAATACATTTACATAACACAAACACGTATAAATTAGCGTATAATTTTATATCTAAATTTTTAAGAAAAAACGTCATCCGTCAAAAGAAATACAAATGGACTAAAAAAACACGTATTAGTTTGCGTATAAGGTTGTGTTTATTTTGTCATAAAGCAACATTTTAGTCGAAATCTACGTAACTGTTGATAAATCGCCAGAGGCTAGAAAGGGAGTTTTAAAAGGCTTTAGAGGTTGTTTGAAAAGTATTTCGCTGTGACTTTAGACACTTTTAGATCCCCCCTAACCCCCCTTGAAAAAGGGGGAACCGGAGTCAAAGTCCCCCTTTTTAAGGGGAGCCAGTGCGGTCTTCTCCCAAAGGGAGAGGCTAGCGCCTTCGCGGAGCGTCTCGTAGAGAAGGGGGTTTCCCCCATGAGCAACTGGCGTGGATTTAGGGGGATCTAGAATGTTTTGCTACCAAGAAGAGGACTTTTCAAACATCCTCTTAGACTTAAATACCTAATCTCTTTTCTCAAGGAATACCTACTCAACGCTTAGTCATCTCTCACAGGATATATAAAAAGTGAAGTAACTATGTCTTTATCGTTACAAATAATTGACTCGATGAGTTTTTGGTGGCAATATAAAGACCGCTAAACTGTTGTAGCTCGGCTTATGCTACAAAGCAAATTCAAAAGTTTATACGGAAGACAGGCAGTTGCTAATTTGCAAGCACCTGGGCAAAAAAGTAAAAGAATTGTCATTTTTATCAAAAGATTTTCTATTGTAAATTTGGTCATGTAGCTCAGTAGCGATGCCTACGGCGGGATACGCCTACGCAGAATATAAATTTTTCGGAATCACTAAGTTTAAAATGTTGCAATAGTTATACAGCGAAAGAATTGCCACTTTTATCGAAAGATTTATCATTGCAGATATGCTTTTATGGTAGTAGTCATCAGAAATTAATAACTTTTCCAGGCAGTCTAATGAATAGGTTGGTGCGATTAAAAACAACTATGTAAAGCTTTATAAAAATTCTGAGAGATGCTTGAGTTAAGCTTAATTTCTTTTTTGCATACCTTTTGATCATTTAGTTTTATTCCTGCCAACCTACTTAAGTATTGTAGAAACGAAAAATTTGACACCTCCATCAAAAGATTTTTGATTGCATATCAGTTATCATCCCCTCTATTGTGGTTCTTAGAAGCACAGCCTTACTTGCTGTATGCTTTGCAAAAATTTTTTGGTAGTGCTATCACAACCATCAATCAGCAGCAATCAACCGTTTCTACTATCGATCAAACTCGGTCATAGCTGTGATAAACAACAGAGTTGTTCGTATTAAATATTGCTAGCGCTGTGATTGTAAAGTAAAAAGCCTTTGTGTAACTTTATGTAATTAAGTGAAACCATGAGTCAAAGCTATACTGGTTCCAACTCTCCTCTCATCACTACTGAGCCATACAAAGAATTTCCAGCAAATAGATATGTAGAATCTTCTCGTCAGCTTGATGAATCGGAGAATAACGGGGGAACTCAGCCTTTTTTAGATGATGAAACACCAGCAACGCTCTCAGTTGCCGATGCGATCGCTCAGATGTTGGTAAATTTGGGAGTAAGCTACGCTTTTGGTGTCGCTGGTGGCGCGATGGCCAGCCTTTGGGGTGCGCTATCAAATAGCAGTATCGAGGTATTGAACTTCCGCCATGAAGCGGGAGCAGCCTTTGCAGCCACCGAAGCTTACTTTGCCAATAATCGCCCCACTGTAGTTTTTACCACAGCCGGGCCGGGGATCACTAACGCGCTGACCGGATTATTTGCGGCTCGTGGTGAAGGTGCAAAGGTAATTTTGCTATCAGCTTGCACCTCTGCACCGCAGCGTGGACGTTGGGCAATTCAAGAAACCAGCACTTATACATTGCCCAGTGGGGGAATTTTTACGCCAGGAGCGCTATTCAACTATGCAATCACTATTGAATCTGCGGGTCAACTACCGCAGATTTTCCGCAAACTTGCTTTAGCTATGGCGCAACCGGGTGGATTTGTTGCCCATTTGAGTATTCCCACCGCAGTGCAGACAAGTTTAGTTGAGGATGTAGCATTACCCCAACTAGATGTTACTCCATTTCCGATGACTGCTTCCAAAGAAGCGATCGCTAAATCTGTAGAGTTATTATCATCTGGCCCCTTTGCTATCTGGGTTGGTTTCGGTGCGCGTGACGCAGCAGAGGAAATTCTTGAACTCGCTGAAAAAACGGGAGCAGCCGTTATGTGTTCCCCCCGTGGTAAAGGTATCTTCCCTGAAGATCATCCCCAGTTTGTGGGTGTCACAGGTTTAGGCGGTCATGCTTCCGTCTTAACTTATATGGAACAACAACCTCCACTACGCACACTCGTATTAGGAACCCGCCTTGGCGAACCGACTTCCTTCTGGAGTTCGGCGCTAGTTCCAAAAGAAGGTTTCATCCATGTAGATATTGACCCAGAAGTGCCGGGTGTAGCCTATCCCCACGTTGAAACTTTCGCAGTTCGCTCTGATATCAAAGCTTTTGTGGAAGAATTATTGGAGCAATTACCAGATGCTCCTCGTTCCACAACTTTGTCGCTACCTCATCCAGAACGCAAAGCAATTGAACCTGCACCAGACGTAGATTATCCAGTGCGGCCAGAAGTATTGATGGCAGCAATTCAAAAGATAATTGTTGAAGGTAGCGATGCAGTAGTAATGGCGGAGTGTGGTAACTCATTTACTTGGTCAACCCATCTACTCCAATTTACCGAAACCAATCGTTATCGAGTCAGCACCGGAGTCGGCGCAATGGGTCACGCCGTTACTGGAGTATTGGGTGCAGCGCTGGCAAACAATAGCAAAGCTGTAGGGATTGTCGGCGATGGAGCAATGCTGATGAATAACGAAATCAGCACAGCCGTGAAATACAAAATTCCAGCGATTTGGATTGTTCTCAACGATGCGCGTTATAACATGTGCCATCAAGGGATGAAAATCTTGGGATTAAAGGGCGCAGATGCCACACTTCCACCAACAAACTTCGCCATGATTGCTCGTGGGATGGGAGCAGAAGCGATCGTAGTTGTTAGAGAGTCGGATATTGAAGCGGCATTAGAACAAGCGATCGCATCATCTGTTCCCTTTCTCATTGATGTCGTAATTGACGCTGATCGCCCAGCACCTTCTGGTGGACGTAATAAGAGTTTAGCAGCACAAGGAATTAAATCAACAGCTAAAAATGGAGCCAAGCAAGTTTCATTTCCAATGGTTTGATTTTGCTGGCAACGTTCGATTTTTTTCTAACGAACCGTAAAGAAATAGATAAGTAATCTTATGACGGCAAGAGACTAAAACACGAGAGCATCACAATCTTTCAAAAATTCACGATACTGATGCAAAAACCCTTTACAACTCTCTTACCTTCGCGCTCTTTGCGCCCTTTGCGGTTCGTTTTCTCATTCTCTTATTCCAGCAACTACATTCACCAAACTGGAACTTCGAAATATTTGCTTTCTAACTTCACTCAATCTTAATATTCCAACCTGATTTTGTGTCTATATCTTTACATTTTGTAATGCTAATTACTTTCTCTAACCAATCCCAAACAATATCGAGAGGTCAAGATGCTGCTATTTGAAACTGTTAGAGAAATGGGTCACGAGCAAGTTCTCTTTTGTCATGGTAAAAATCCCGAAATTAAGGCAATTATTGCCATCCATGACACGACCTTGGGCCCAGCAATGGGAGCTACAAGACTCATGCCTTATGTCAACGAAGAAGCTGCTTTAAAAGATGCACTTCGTCTCAGTCGGGGAATGACCTATAAAGCTGCTTGTGCAAACATTCCGGCTGGTGGAGGCAAAGCAGTTATTATTGCTAATCCTGAAAATAAAACAGATGATTTGTTGAGAGCCTACGGACGCTTTGTTAACAGCCTCAATGGGCGTTTTATTACCGGGCAAGATGTCAATATTACCCCTGATGATGTCCGAACAATCAGCCAAGAGACTAACCATGTTGTTGGAGTCTCAGAAAAATCTGGTGGGCCTGCTCCCATCACATCATTAGGAGTTTTTCTAGGAATTAAAGCTGCTGTAGAGTCTCGTTGGCAGAGCAAAAGACTTGATGGCATGAAAGTTGCAGTTCAAGGCTTAGGTAATGTCGGCAAAAATCTTTGTCGCCACTTACATGAGCATGATGTCAAGCTTTTTGTTAGCGATGTAGATCCAGCAAAAGCGGAAGAAGCAAAACGGCTTTTTGGCGCAACTGTTGTAGAACCAACTGAAATTTACTCTCTTGATGTAGATATCTTTTCTCCTTGCGCTCTTGGAGCAATTCTTAACAGTCATACAATTCCTTTTCTCAAAGCTCAGATTATTGCCGGTGCAGCTAATAATCAATTGGAGAATGAGCAATTACATAGTCAAATGCTTACCAAAAAAGGTATTCTCTATAGCCCTGATTATGTAATTAATGCTGGAGGACTAATCAACGTTTACAACGAAATGATTGGTTATGACGAAGAAAAAGCTTTCAAACAAGTGCATAACATTTATGACACGCTGTTAGCAATTTTTGAGATTGCTAAAGAACAAGGAGTTACTACCAACGATGCGGCTAAACGATTAGCAGAAGACCGCATCAAGAATAGTAAGCGCAGTAAGTCTAAAGCGATCGCAGCTTAATTATTATCTTAAGGAGTGAGAAGTGGAAAAAAATACTTTTGCAACATCAGCTTACATTGCTACTTCACCAGAGAGTGCATTTGAATATCTTTGTAGTTTAAAGAACTTGGATGAATGGACTCTTTATAGCCGGATGAAAGAGCAAATTGATGAAGATACCTGGCTCGGAACTGCATCGGGTTATCACAAAAATCTCTATTATCACGTTAAAAAACTCCAAAATCCGCTTTTTTATGGCATTGAATGGCACTGTGGATTAGAGTACCAAAAATATTTTCAAGTTTATCCTGTTTTGCTGTTTCCCACTGACTACATTGAGCCAGGGACAGATGAAAAAGGCGTGTACTTTCACTGGTTGAGCTTTGTCGATCCAAAACGGCAGACTCAGATGATTATGCAGGGTATTCATACAGTACATACTTCTGAATGTCGTTCTCTCAAAGGTAATTTGGAACGCAAAGCTGGTCTGACCTCAGCAGCTAAGGGAAGCCACTTTATCGATACTGACACCATTTATGTTGATGCCCCAATTGAAATCGGTATTGAATACTTAAAAGACTTACAAAACATAGATGAGTGGGCGCATCTGTTACGCCCCAATGGTGATATTACTTCTGAATCAGGTGAATTCAAAGATGAATATGACCAGAATATAAAAGTTTCCGTGAGAGTTCATTCTTTGAGTAAATACTACTTACTTGAACAAGAATACTTTTATCCAGAATACGAATATTATCAGCGTTCTGTAGCGTTACTTATCCCAACCGCTTATGCTTTCGCTGACCCCGAAGCTTCTGGCTTCATCCTGCATCGAATCACATTTTGGAAAACAGATGGAACTGTTAGCCACGGCAAACTTCAAATTGAAGACTTTGGCGCTGAGAGCATGAACATCAAACGCTTACTCGAAGCCAAAGCTGGCAACCTCAAATCATTTGATCGAGGAATGAGCTATCTGCCAAAAATCCAAGAATCCCTAGTTACCAACTAAAACCTCAGCGCTACTCTGCGCTTCCCTCTGCGTCCCTCTGCGTTTAAAATTCCTACCTCAATTCCCTGCAACACATGAAACTGAAGCCACTTACCATTACTATCCTCACCTTTTGTGTTGCCGCTTTTTCTGGAATGAAAGCTGCGTCAGCTGCATCCTTTTCAGTAATCGCCGACGGTCTATATAATGCCGGCGGTCTGAGCTTTAGTCCTGATGGTAATCTCTATGTTACAGAGGCGGGAATAGGGGGAAGTGGCGCTTGCGTTCCACCAGCAAGTGGTCAAGGCGATTCTCTATGCTATGGCACAAGTGGAGCAGTTACCAAAATTGAGAATGGTAAAACCGAACGCATACTTACAGGACTTCCTTCTTTAGCATTACCAGATGGCACTGGAGGCGCAGGGCCTCGTGATATTAAATTTGATGCTACAGGTAAACCTTATGTTCTGATTGGGTATGCGGCTAATCCGGCTTTTCGCGATCGCAATTTAGGTTACACTGACCTCGGCAAAATCATCGCTCCCGATTTTAAAACCAATTCCTGGACGAGTGTTGCCGATTTAGCTAACTATGAACTCGCCAACAATCCCGATGGTGGTGAAGTCGGTAGCAATCCCTTGGGTTTTGTCATAGATGGCAATAAGTTAGTTGCAGTTGATGCAGGTGCAAACAACTTACTCAGCGTTAATACTGACGGTAGAAATTTGCAAGCTATTACCACATTCTCTGAAGACATATTAGCTAATCCCGTCTTCCCACCTTCCGGTTCCCCGTCTAATGAACCGTCGCAAGTGCCATCTCAAAGTGAAGAGGTGCAAGCGCAGTTTGCAACCCAAGCAGTACCTTCAAACGTGGCAAAAGGCCCCGATGGTGCTTATTACGTCAGCCAATTTACAGGTTTTCCCTTCCCTGAAGGTGGGGCAAAAATTTATCGAGTTGGTGCTGATGGTTTACCAACAGTCTTCGCCGATGGTTTTACCCAACTCACCGACTTGGAATTTGATACTGAAGGCAATTTATATGCTTTGCAGTACGCCAATCAGTCGGCTTGGAAGGGTGATTTTGATGGTTCTGTCATCAAAATAGCTGCCGATGGCACTCGCACAACTCTGCTGAGTGGCAATGGATTAGAGTCACCTAGCGCCTTGACTATTGGTTCGGATGGTGCGGTATACGTTACAAACCAAGGCGATCGCCCTGGATTTGGACAAGTTCTCAAAATTGAGAATACCAAATCTATCCCTGAACCTGATTCTACTTTAGGCGTATTAGCGATCGCAGCCTTGGGCGTTGGTTGGTTGCACAAGAAGAGAATCCCCACATCTCCCAATACGGTTCGGTTAAAGGGGAAAGGGGAAAGGGAAAAGGTTTTGAATACATCCTTTCCCCTTTACCCCTTACCCTTTACCCAGACCACAAGGAAAGTGAAAAATGCTTATCCGAACCGTATTGCCACACCTCCCATAAATCTCAACTAAAGAGTTTCAAACCAATTGCGCGTTCCTCAAAGACTGGGATTCGTTGTCTTTAAACCCATAAAGTTTCCACTTACTTAACTCTCAATCTCCAAAGGTATGAAACTCAAATCACTTACTCTTACACTTTTAACTGTTTGCATTGCTGCCGTTTCTGCACCAAAATCAGCCGAAGCTGCAAGCTTAACAGTAGTTGCCGATGGTCTTAGTAATCCCCGTGGAATCGGTTTTGATCGTAGTGGCAATCTTTATGTTACAGAAAGTGGTTCTGGCGGTGACGGAAAAGATGGAAGATGTATTCCATCACCTAGCGCCGGGTTTATTCCCTTATGTGCTGGTCAGAATGGCTCCCTGCTCAAAATTGCTCAGGATGGTACAAAAACAAGTATTATTTCAAATCTAACTTCTTTAGCATTATCGCCTTCTGGAGAACAAGCAGCCGGGCCTGCGGATATCAAATTTGATTCTCTCGGTAACGCTTATCTTTTAACAGGTCTTGCAGGCGATCCAACCAATCGTGATACCGTTTTAAAATCGCCTGACCTTGGTAAATTATACAAAGTAGACTTAAGTACTGGTGGGTTGACAACCCTTGCCGATTTTGCAGCTTATGAAACTGCATTTAATCCTGATGGCACTGATTTAATTTCCAACCCTTATGCCTTTGCAATTAAAGGTGACACTGCTTACATGGTTGATGGCGGTGGAAACACAATATATTCTGTAGGACTCGATGGCAGTGGTATTAATAATGTAGCCGCAGTTCCTCAGAAACTAATAGATAGAAATAAACTTGAATTTCCTGATCTTGGGCCGAGTGTAGATCCATCTGCGCTTCCAATAACCCAGCAATCAGTACCGACTGGAATTGCGATCGCTCCAGATGGCAGTTTAACAGTTAGTGAATACACTTATTTTCCTTATCCAGAAGGTGAAGCGCGGATCTTTAGCGTTGACCCCAACACCTTGCAATCAAATGTTATCGCCGATGGCTTTACACAGCTGACTGGCGTAGCTTATGACCCTGACGGCAATTTGTACGCCTTGCAACACATCAATAGTTCCGAATGGAAAGAAATTCAACAGGGCGGTATTATCACTGGTGATATTAGTGGTTCTTTGATCAAAATAGCCACCGATGGAACTCGTGAAACAATCTGGAGTGGTGATGGACTAGAAGCCGCTTCTGGTATCACTTATGGCCCTGATGGTAATTTGTATATTGCAAACCGAGCCAGACTTGCAGGCACAGGACAAGTTATCAAGATTGATCCGAGAGTAACCAAAGTCCCCGAACCTACCTCTGCAATGGGTCTGATAGTAGCTGGTGCTTTAGGTGCAACTTCAATGCTGAAGCGCAAACGCAGCAAAGAATTAGTGAAAGCAGAGACTGTCTAATTCTTGGTAAAGCTTACAGAATAGGCTGCCGCCTCACAGAGAAAGTTGCATTTCAAACAAGAGGCAGCAGCCCAAATTTTAGATTTCCCAAACCGGGACTGGGAACGAAATTAGTCTAGGAACGAGTATACCTCATAGAACCAAGGCTTAAAACTGATGGGATTAGTCAAAAATTTGTCAATCGGCATTCTCGGTACCGGATTCATAGTGTTGGCAACAGTAGCCCAAGCCAAGGCTGTAACATTAACTTACGACAGAAGTATTGGTAGCCCCGGCTTTGGCTCTGGAGAACTCTTTGTCCCTCAAGGGATAGCGGTGGATAGCCAAGGGAATACCCTCATAGCTAACGGACGCGGTGTTAACCCGGATGGTACTCCTAACTACAACCTCGGTAACAAAATTGAGAAATTTAGTCCAAGCGGTCAGTATATTGGAGCAATTGGCTCCGGCGGCACAGGGCCCGGGCAGTTTGACGAGCCAACAACTGTAGACTTTAATCCCGTAACAGGGGATTTGTATGCAGGTGATGTTTACAACAACCGCATCAATCAATTCGATTCTCAGGGTAACTTTATTAGATCCTTTGCAAATGGAGAATTTACCCCTCTCGTAGAGGGTAGGCTTTTCTTTGGGCCATCTGGTGTGACATTTGACAAAACTGGCAACGTGTACATCGGTGATTTTAATGGCGAAAGAATCCTTAAATTCACATCAGACGGACAACAAATTGGTGTCATTGGTGGTACTCTGGGCACTGCACCTGGGCAATTCCAAGGTGTAGCAGGTTTAAGAATTTCCCCAGTTAGTGGAAATATCTTTGTAGCTGACCAGTATAACAACCGCGTTCAAGTACTCGATCCAAATGGTAATCCTCTGTTGGCATTTGGTTCAGCAGGTAGCGGCCCTGGACAGCTTCTTCAGCCAATTGGCATCGAAGTAGACGACCAAGAGAATGTTTATGTAGCTGATTCTATCAATAGCCGCGTACAGGTGTTTGATAAAAACGGTAACTTCTTGACTTCCTTCGGTGAAAATGCCCGCGATGCATCAGGTAATCCAGTACCGCCTCCAGCATTAACTGGCCCTCCTTTTGGCAACCCCCTCGACCTCACTCCCGGCAGATTTAACTGGACGGGTGGCACAAGCTACAAAGATGGCAAGCTTTATGTGGGCGATTTCTTCCAAGGTCGTGTCCAAGTGCTAAACGTAGAAGACAGAAAGCAAGTACCTGAACCTGGTTCAGCATTAGGTTTAGCATTGCTTGGACTTGGGGCTGCTACCGTCACATTGCGGAAACGTGGACAACAAAAGCCAGTCTTCAGTTTACATAAAGAACTGCAAAAACAATACTGAGTTTCGATACTTGCTTGAATAGCATTGATGCGTAAGCTAGTTCGTAGCAATAACTTTAGTCTTTATTATCTAAGGACTAAAGTACTTACTACAAAGATCGCTTGATAAAGTACTAGTTAATGAATAGAAATTTACAGTCTAATCCAAACTAACTTTGACAGCACTAGGTGGGCAGCACTCACCTTATCAACAAGGAAAAAACAAACACAACAAAGCCAACATTATCAAGGTGCTTCCAAGAAATTAATAGTTTATGCAAATTCTGATTTATTCATATAACTATCATCCAGAACCAATTGGTATTGCACCTTTGATGACTGAACTAGCAGAAGGGCTGGTGAAGCGAGGGCATCAAGTGCGGGTAATTACAGGTATGCCTAACTATCCTCAGCGCCAGATTTACGACGGTTATCGAGGTAAGTTATATGTTACTGAACAGAAAAATGGTGTCAAAATTCAGCGTAGTTACCTGCGGATTAAATCTAAACCCAACCTCGTAGACCGACTACTGCTAGAGTTGAGCTTTGTTTTTACAAGTTTGCCACAAGCCCTCAAGGGCGAGCGACCTGATGTAATTCTCTTAACAGTACCACCGCTACTAGTTTGTTTACCTGCAACTTTGATAGGTTGGCTATACAACTGCCCGGTAGTACTGAATGTGCAAGATATCCTTCCAGAAGCTGGTGTGCGTGTTGGTCTAATTAAGAATAAGTTGATGATTAAAGCTCTGGAAGCTTTAGAAAAATTTGCTTACCGAACTGCACATACCATTAGCGTGATAGCCGATGGCTTTGTAGATAATTTAAAAAATAAAAGTGTACCTGCTAATAAAGTTACCTGCATTCCCAATTGGGTAAATCTAAATTTTATCCGCCCTTTACCAAAGGAAAATAACTCTTGGAGAGCTACCCATCAACTCGATGGTAAATTTGTAGTGCTTTATTCAGGTAATATTGCTCTCACGCAAGGTTTGGAAACAGTAATAGAAGCAGCAGCCCGTTTACGTCATCTAAAAGAAATTATCTTTGTTGTAGCAGGCGAATCTCAAGCCCTTGAAAGATTGCAAAAACATTGTCTTGCTTGTGGTGCAGATAATGTTTTACTTTTACCATTGGAAGTGCGAGAAAAACTACCACAAATGTTAGCAGCCGCAGATGTGGGGTTGATTGTACAAAAGTGCAATGTGATTTCTTTCAATATGCCTTCTAAAATACCGCTGTTGTTAGCCAGTGGCCGCCCAATTGTGGGTTCGGTTCCCGCCCTTGGGACTGCTGCCAAAGCCATCAGACAAAGTGGTGGTGGAGTTATTGTTGAGCCTGAGTCAGCAGATGCTTTGGCTGCGGCGGTGCTAGATTTATATCATCAGCCAGAATTAGCAGCGCAATTAGGGCGTAAGGGAAGAAAGTTTGCGGTAGAGAACTATTCATTTGAGCAAGCGCTAGACCGATATGAAGAGTTATTTGCTGATGCGATCGCTAAAAAAGCAACAAACTTGGATATTTTACCAGAAATAAGTTCTAAAGAATCACTTGTTGATATTTGAAAATTGGGGACGCGAAAAATGCCTCTGAAATCCTCTTATTCAGATCAGCTTAAAAAAACTGACCAGAGCTTGATCGCCTTACTTAGCGATCGCATATCATTATTAGCATCAGAACAGCCTTCTTTAGATGAACAACTGGCTGATGTCGCTCCCCTACTCGCTCAAGCTGGTATTCCTGAGTCTGTTTGGGCGGATGTAGTAAAGAGTTGTCATGCCAGTCTTACCCCTAAATCTGCCACAAATCATGTCATTCCCCGACAAGTTACCATCATCGGTGGACGCGGCAGGATGGGAAGATTATTTCAAGAGCAACTTTCAGTAGTAGGTCACAATGTTAGTGTTCTTGAACATGATAATTGGGAATACGCAGATAAACTGTTAAGTCAGGCAGACTTAGTATTAGTAAGTGTTCCTATTGAACATACGGTTGATGTTATCAAGCGAGCAGCAAAATATCTTGCTCCAACTACAGCTTTGTGTGACATCACAAGTATTAAAATACAGCCTACTCAAGCAATGATTGAACACCATTGCGGCCCCGTTATGGGTTTACATCCAATGTTTGGGCCAAATATCAAATCGTTTTTGGGGCAAAAAGTAGTAGTGTGCCCAGGTCGAAATGATGATTCATTTCAATGGCTATTAGATTTCCTGAAAGCTAAAGGTGGTGAATTAATTGTTTGCACACCTGAAGAACACGATCAAATGATGGTGATTATTCAAGCCACGCAGCATTTCTGTAGATTTAGTCTTGGTGTTTTCTTAGCACAATCAAGAGTAGAGATAGAGCAGAGTTTAACAATGTCAACTCCTAACTATCGTCAAGAGATTGATATTGTAAAACGTTTATTTTCGCAAAATCCTAATTTATGCGTTGATATTATGCTAGCGACTGAAGAAAGGTGTAATGCTATTAGCTTTTTAGCTAAAACTTACAGCCGATTGGCTAGACTGGTGGCTAGGAAGGATAGAGAGGCATTAATTAAAGAGTTTGAAAATACTCAAAGTTTTTTTGAAGAGAAAATTAATAGTTTTCTCCAGCCTTTAAATACAACGGCTCTGCAACGAGATTTTAAACCCCAGATGCACACAAATATTAGCATTTGAGTGACAAAAACTATGCTGATAGATATCTTTCATGATACCGTTTGCCCTTGGTGCAGAATTGGGAAAAAACATCTATTTGATGCACTGGCACAATGGCAAGAACAAGAAGTAAATATCCGATGGCATCCCTTTCTTCTGGATGATACTGTTCCTGCTGAGGGGTACGAATTTAGTAGCTTTATGCAAAATAGAAAAGGCATTAAAGCGCCAGAAATGCAACAGATGTTTGATTATACGCAACGCGCAGGGGAGGCGGCTGGGGTTAAGCTAGATTTTGAAAAAATCCGTTTGGCTGTCAATACTAAGCTTGCTCACCAACTGATTGCATTAGCACCGACAAACATAAAAAATGATGTCGTTGAAGCTATTTATAGAGCTTACTTTGAAGAGGGTTTGAATATTGGAGATATTAACGTTATTGTTGCCATCGGTACAGCATACCAGATGGATGCTACCGAATTAAAGTTGCAATTAAACGATCGCGATGTCGTTGATACAGTTGTTGCTGAATCGGCATTTGCTCGCTTAAATGGCATCAACAGCGTGCCGTTTTTCATCATGAATAATCAAGTCAAGGTAAATGGTTCTCACTCGGTTGAGGTTTTCCTTGAAGCTTTGAATAGTACTGCACTTTTAGATATACCTGCAAAAATATGATAGTTGACATCAAGCAAAAAAATAGATTAATTCATCAACGTGTTTCGGTTACTTTTAACTATGAGATTTACTTCACCCAAAATTTATTTGAGTTGAAAAACCCGACGCTAGCGCAAGTAATTTCGGCAGATGAGGAGACAAAGCCGAAGAAAATAGTTGCGGTGGTAGACGCAGGAATATTAAAGTATCAACCGGAATTGGTGAAGCAATTAGTTGCGTATACCAAGTTTTATGGAGAGGTACTAGCGATCGCAGCCGAACCGATGATAATTTCGGGAGGAGAAGCTGCCAAAAACGATCGCACTCTAGTAGAGCAAATCCAGCAACTCATTGAAACAGCCGGATTATGTCGTCATTCTTATGTGTTAGCGATCGGGGGCGGGGCGATATTGGATTTGGTAGGATACGCTGCTGCAACTGCTCATCGGGGAATTCGCCTGATTCGGGTTCCGACAACGGTGTTAGCACAAAATGATTCCGGGGTTGGGGTAAAAAACGGCATCAACGCATTTGGTAAAAAGAACTTTCTCGGCACATTTGCACCACCTTATGCAGTTATAAATGACTCTGCGTTCTTGACAACCCTAGACGATCGCGATTGGCGTTCCGGGATTGCAGAAGCCGTGAAAGTGGCGCTAATTAAGGATGCTAAGTTTTTTGATTTTATCCACTCTCACAGCAAGGCCCTGGGGCGGCGAGATATGGATGCTATGCAACAGGTTATCTATCGTTGCGCCCAGTTGCACCTTGAACATATTGCCAATAGCGGCGATCCTTTTGAAATGGGTTCCTCTCGTCCCCTAGATTTTGGACATTGGGCGGCTCATAAACTGGAGCATTTGACAAATTATCGCTTGCGTCATGGCGAAGCTGTTGCGATCGGTATTGCTTTGGATAGCACTTATTCTTATTTAGCAGGATTGCTTGATTGTTCAGAATGGCAACGGATATTAGATACTTTATCAGCGTTAGGTTTCACGTTGTATGTGCCAGAACTGGCCCAGAAATTATCACAACAAGAACATCCTGATTGTTTGTTTCGAGGTTTAACTGAGTTCCGCGAACACTTGGGTGGAGAATTGACTTTAACGTTACTAAAAAGTATTGGCAAAGCAATTGAAGTTCATGATGTAAATTTGTTGTTGTATAGGCAAGCAATATCACTATTGCGGGAATTTTAGGATTGTAGGACTAATATTTCTCTTTACTCTGTGCCCTCTGTGCCTCTGTGGTTCAATAAATTTTTAAACCGCAGAGGCACAGAGAACGCTGAGAAATAATAAGAGATTTTATAAGTTACATTGAAGGACTAGATTGAATTTTAAAAGCATAGATTTAATCCTAAATTTCCAGAGAATATCTTACTTTTGAGAGAGGCGGATAAGCTCAAGTTAAATGATCGGAAATAACAAGAAAGGATTAGTATAAAAAGCGAATAAATTGACACCCAATCGAAAAATTATTCAATGTATCATCTGCTTGATATCTAGTAGTCTTAAATAAGAAGCAAAAAGTTTTTAATTACATTTTCCACCAATAATTTGCAGATTGAAATAGCTTGATTTAGATTGAAATGGAATCATCTAAATTCTTTATCTGCCTATAAATAACTACTAATAATCATTAATAGCTTTTGACTAATCACTCTTGCAAAGAAATTACCCATGATTTTTAATTCCCGTTCCTACAAAACCCTTGGCGGCGTAATTGTTTCTCGCTCCATCACCGAAGTGAAGATGGACACTGCTCTCGAAGATGTTCTGTTTCATTTAAATTCTCAGCGTGGCGGTTTGCTAAGAAGCAGCTATGAATATCCAGGCAGATATAAAAGATGGGCAATCGGATTTGTCAATCCACCATTAGAATTAACTACACAGGAAAATGTTTTTAATTTGATAGCGTTGAATGAACGCGGTCAGGTACTTCTACCATTGCTATTAGAGTGTTTATCCAACTCACTCCAACTGGAGAAAGTTACCCTAGACAATAATAATATTGTCGGCTTTGTTAAAGCTACCAAAAAATTATTCACTGAAGAAGAGCGCAGTAAGCAACCTTCAGCATTTACCGTTGTTCGGGAAATTTTACACACTTTCTCTAGCCAAGAAGATGAGCATTTAGGATTGTATGGGGCTTTTGGTTATGACTTAGTTTTTCAGTTTGAACCAATTACCCAACGTCTAGAACGTCCTACAGACCAACGCGATTTGGTACTTTATCTCCCTGATGAATTGATAGTGGTTGATTACTATCAGCAACGCGCATTTCGTCTGCAATATGATTTCCAAACAGCGCACGGCAACACGATGAACCTTCCTCGAACAAGTGAGTCTGTTGATTATCGCGGAAAACATCTTACCCCTAATCAAACTGCTGACCATAAAATAGGCGAGTATGCGAAAAAAGTTGAGTCTGCACTCGATTATTTTCGCCGAGGCAATTTATTTGAAGTTGTTCCTAGCCAAAACTTTTTTGAAGGTTATGAAGATGAACCCAGCAAACTATTTGAAACTTTAAAGGATATAAATCCTAGTCCTTATGGGTTTATTTTTAACTTAGGTGGAGAATATCTGATTGGTGCATCTCCAGAAATGTTTGTGCGAGTTGAAGGGAAGCGGGTAGAAACTTGTCCTATTAGTGGCACTATTAGCCGGGGACTAGATGCTCTTGACGATGCAGTGCAAATTCGTCATTTACTCAACTCGCACAAAGATGAGGCTGAGTTGACCATGTGTACTGATGTCGATCGCAATGACAAATCCCGAATCTGCGAACCTGGTTCAGTTCAAGTCATTGGTCGTCGCCAAATTGAATTATACAGCCATTTAATTCATACAGTAGATCATGTTGAGGGTATATTGCGATCGCAATTTGATGCTTTAGATGCCTTTCTTTCCCACACTTGGGCGGTTACAGTCACTGGCGCACCCAAAAAAGCCGCAATAGATTTTATTGAACAGAATGAACGTAGCGCCCGACGTTGGTATGGTGGAGCAGTCGGTTATTTAAATTTCAATGGGAATTTAAATACTGGCTTAATTCTGCGGACAATTCGATTAAAAGACTGCATCGCCGAAGTGCGAGTTGGGGCGACTGTCCTTTATGACTCTATACCCCAAGCAGAAGAACAAGAAACAATTACTAAAGCTGCTGCTTTATTTGAAACGATTCGCCGTGTTAAGCAAAGCAGTCACAAAATTGATGAATCCAGTTCTAAAAAATCAGCTAAAATTCTACCTTGTGCGGCAACTGGCAAACGCATCTTACTAATAGATTATGAAGACTCCTTTGTTCATACCCTAGCTAATTACATTCGCCAAACCGGTGCAAGTGTCACCACATTACGTCATGGTTTCTCAGAATCGCTATTCGATACAGAACGCCCTGACTTAGTTGTTTTATCTCCTGGCCCTGGTAGACCAAGTGATTTTCGGGTTCCCCAGACTGTCGGGGCGCTTCTTCATCGCAAAATTCCGATTTTTGGAGTTTGTTTAGGGCTGCAAGGCATCGTTGAAGCTTTTGATGGACAATTGGGAGTTCTCAACTATCCTCAACATGGGAAATCTTCACGGATTTTCGTTACTGATTCCGATTCCGTTACCTTCAAGAATTTACCAGAATCCTTTACCGTGGGTAGATATCACTCATTGTTTGCTCTCCCGCAACATTTACCCCAAGAACTGAAGGTGACAGCGATTTCTGATGACAACGTAATTATGGGTATTGAACATCAGACACTTCCCATCGCCGCCGTTCAGTTTCATCCAGAATCAATCATGACTTTAGCGGGAGAAGTCGGTCTGGAAATCATTAAAAATGTGGTGCGTGCATATACACATATCGAAGAGTCATTAGTCATTGGTCATTAGTCATTGGTCATTGGTCATTTGTCATTTGTCATTTGTCATTTGTCATTCTCCCTGCTTCCTACTCCCTGCTCCCTGCTCCCTGCTCCCTGCTCCCTGCTCCCTGCTCCCTGCTAACAGATTATGACTAACCAAGTTACCGCTTCCCGCCATATTCTTGAAGAGATTGTGTTGCATAAAAGGCAAGAAGTTGCACAGATGCAGCAAGAATTTCCTTTAGCTTCTTTGCAACAGCAGTTAATTACGGCTCCAAGTGTCCGAAATTTCTTAGCTGCTTTACAAGAAAATCCCAACCAACCTAGCTTAATTGCCGAGGTAAAAAAGGCATCACCCAGCCGTGGGATTATTCGGGCTGATTTTGATCCAGTTGCGATCGCTCAAGCTTATGAACGAGGTGGTGCAGCTTGTCTATCAGTCCTCACCGATCATAAGTTTTTTCAGGGCAGTTTTGACAATCTGCGGCGTGTGCGTCAAAAAGTTGCATTACCCCTACTGTGCAAAGAATTTATAATTAACCCCTATCAAATCTATCTAGCACGGACAGCAGGCGCAGATGCAGTTTTGTTAATTGCCGCTATTTTATCAGACCAAGAACTGCAAAACTTTCTGCAAGTGATTCATGATTTGGGCATGAATGCACTGGTAGAAGTCCATACTTTGGCTGAACTGGATAGAGTGCTTAAGCTTGAAGACTTACATTTAGTAGGAATCAACAATCGCAATCTAGAAGATTTTACGGTTGATTTAGGAATAACCCAGCAACTTTTAGCACAGCGTCAGCAATATTTGCAAAGTTTGGATATCACTGTTGTCAGTGAATCTGGACTGTATACACCTGCTGATTTATCTCTTGTTGCTGAAGCTGGTGTGCGTGCGGTTTTGGTTGGAGAATCTTTAGTTAAACAAAGCAATGTAGAACAAGCTGTGCTGAGTCTTTTAAGCCTTTTCTAGAATACAGACCTAACCCCCAGCCCCTTCCCTGCAAGGGAAGGGGAGTAAGATTCAAAGCCTCTCTCCTTTTAGGAGAGAGGTTTGGAGAGAGGTCAAAATGTATTGCATCCAAGCGAGAAGCGCTATATTACTACTTCAAAAAATGAAGCTCTAATACTCGACGACGGAGATAAAAGACTCGCTGACGGAGATAAAAGACTCGTTAACGGAGATAAAAGCCTCATTAACGGAGTTAAAAGACTCATTAACGGAGATAAAAGACTCGTTAACGGAGCTAAAAGACTCGCTGACGGAGATAAAAGACTCGTTAACGGAGCTAAAAGACTCGACAACAACAAATATAGCGTGGGTATCGCTAATTCCTAAATGTTGATTCTTCCAAAACTATTAACTAATCATTAACTATTTTTCAAAATGACTTCTATCTCTGATTCCTTTCAAACTTTACGCGATCGCCAACAGTGTGCTTTAATCCCCTTTATCACAGCAGGCGATCCTAACTTAGAAATCACTGCTCAAGCTTTACGTATCTTAGATCGCAACGGCGCTGACTTCATCGAGTTAGGCATTCCCTACTCCGATCCTCTCGCAGATGGGCCTGTAATTCAAGCAGCCGCGACTCGCGCTTTGCAAAAAGGCACGAAATTAGAGCAAGTATTAGAAATGTTGGAAGGTTTAACTCCTACCTTGAAAGCGCCGATAATTCTATTTACTTATTACAATCCCATTTTGCACCGGGGTATTAAGACATTTTTGGCGCAAATTGCCACTGCTGGCGTGAAAGGCTTGGTAGTGCCAGACTTACCCTTAGAAGAAGCAGAAGAATTAATCCAAACTGCTGCATCTTTTGGGATTGAGGTAATTTTACTTGTAGCTCCTACCAGTTCTAAAGATAGGATTTTAGCGATCGCTCGTCAATCTCAAGGTTTTATTTACCTGGTAAGCGTCACAGGCGTTACAGGTATCCGCGCTCAAATCCAAGACCGCGTAAAAGATTTAATTACCGACTTGCGAAGCGTCACCGATAAACCCATCGGCGTTGGTTTTGGTATTTCCGGGCCAGAACAAGCGCATCAAGTAATGGAATGGGGAGCAGATGCGGTGATTGTTGGTAGTGCCTTCGTCAAACGTCTAGCTGAAGGTAGCCCAACAGAAAGATTACAAGCTGTAGAAAAGCTTTGTCAAGAACTTAAAACAGCAATTACCCCAGTATCCCTGCAACAAGTTGTTTCTGCAAAGTAAAAAACTCTCTCTCTTTCTTCTCTCTGTGCCCTCTGCGCCTCTGTGGTTCGATAAAAAATAACGAACCGCAGAGACACAGAGAACGCAGAGATTTGAAGAGTCACCTTGAATAGAACGAAAGTAAAAAATACTTGAACGTAAAAGGATTTTAAACAGTGGTAAGCATACAAGACATCAAGACTGCAACTATCCAACCAGATTCTTTGGGCAGATTTGGAAGATTTGGCGGTAAGTACGTCCCCGAAACCTTAATGCCTGCATTAAGTGAGTTAGAAGCAGCATTTCAAAAATATCGCAACGAGCCGAGTTTCCAAGCAGAACTGCAAAACCTACTGCGCGATTATGTCGGACGACCCAGCCCATTATATTTTGCTGAACGCCTGACAACAAACTACGCTAGACCAGATGGCACGGGGCCGCAAATCTATTTAAAACGTGAGGATTTAAATCATACAGGCGCTCACAAAATTAATAATGCTTTAGCTCAAGTGTTGCTAGCTAAACGCATGGGTAAGCAACGGATTATTGCCGAGACAGGTGCAGGACAACACGGTGTAGCCACTGCAACTGTATGTGCTAGGTTTGGTTTGAAATGCGTGATTTACATGGGCATCCATGATATGGAACGCCAATCGCTAAATGTGTTCCGCATGAAATTAATGGGGGCAGAAGTTCGTCCAGTAGAAGCGGGTACGGGAACTCTCAAGGATGCAACTTCGGAAGCAATTCGGGATTGGGTGACAAATGTAGAAACAACCCATTACATCCTCGGTTCTGTTGCCGGGCCTCATCCTTACCCGATGATTGTCCGTGACTTCCACGCGGTAATTGGTGTAGAAACTCGCGCTCAATCCCAGGATAAATGGGGAGGATTACCAGATATTCTACTGGCTTGCGTGGGTGGAGGTTCCAACGCGATCGGCTTATTCAATGAATTTGTCCATGAACCTTCGGTGCGTCTAATTGGAGTCGAAGCGGCGGGTGAAGGTGTAGATACAGAAAAACACGCTGCTACCTTGACAAAGGGAAGAATAGGTGTATTACATGGTGCAATGAGCTATTTACTGCAAGATGATGATGGTCAAGTCATCGAAGCCCATTCAATTAGTGCCGGGTTAGACTATCCCGGTGTAGGGCCAGAACATAGTTATTTAAAGGATCTTGGTCGCGCTGAATATTACAGTGTCACTGATAAACAAGCCTTAGAAGCATTTCAAAGACTTTCGCAACTAGAGGGAATTATCCCAGCTTTGGAAACGGCTCATGCGATCGCATATCTCGAAACCCTTTGTCCTCAGTTAAAAGGCAATCCCCGCATCGTCATCAATTGCTCCGGTAGAGGTGACAAAGATGTACAAACCGTCGCCAAAGTCCTGATTCCCTAGTGGTTCATGTCATTGATTTAGATGAGTTCGTAGTAAGCACTTTAGTGCTTAAAAATTCAGGACTAAAGTCCTGACTACAAACTTATTCTTCATTCAGAACTAGTCAAATGAGAAATAACCACAATGATAACTGTAACCCAAGCTCCACCCGAAAACATCGCTATCTCTTCTGAGTTCTACAACTGGCCAGCTTTATTACAACAATTGCTAAATCGGCAATCGTTGACGGTTTCCCAAGCTACAGATTTAATGCAAGGTTGGCTCACAGATTCTATCCCTCATGTTTTATCAGGAGCGATTTTAACCGCAATTCAAGCCAAAGGTGTATCCGCCCAAGAATTAGTAGGCATGGCCAGTGTCTTACAATCCCAATCCCCAGTACCCAGTACCCAGTACCCAGCCCCCCTAATTGACACCTGCGGAACTGGTGGAGATGGTGCTTCAACTTTTAATATTTCCACTGCTGTCGCCTTTGTCGCCGCCGCCGCCGGGGTAAAAGTTGCCAAACATGGCAATCGTTCGGCATCTAGTAAGACTGGTTCGGCTGATGTACTGGAAGCTTTGGGGATAAATCTCAACGCCAATCCAGAAAAAGTGCAAGCCGCAGTCGGTGAAGTTGGAATCACCTTTTTGTTTGCTCCAGGTTGGCATCCTGCACTCAAAGCGATCGCAACTTTGCGAAAAACTTTGAAGGTGCGGACTGTTTTTAACTTACTCGGCCCGCTAGTAAATCCCATGCGGCCGACAGGGCAAATTATTGGCGTGAACGATCCGCTTTTACTAGAGGAAATTGTTCAAGCTTTATCGCAATTGGGATGTCAACAAGCGATCGCAGTTCATGGACGTGAACGTTTAGATGAAGCTGGTTTAGCAGATGTCACTGATTTAGCTGTACTCCAAGATAAAAAAGTGCGTTCTCTAACGCTGAACCCTCAAGAACTTGGTTTGAATTTTGCCCCCACTGCGGCATTGCAGGGTGGAGATGTCGAAGAAAATGCCGAAATCTTGAAGGCAGTTTTACAAGGTAAAGGCACTCAAGCACAGCAGGATGTTGTCGCTTTAAACACAGCCCTGGCACTCCAAGTAGGTGAAGCCATTCACGGGGAAACGGATATTTTAGTTGGTTGTGTTAAAGGTATTGTCCTGGCGAAGGAAATCCTGCAAAGCGGCGCGGCTTGGACAAAACTAGAACAACTCGCTGAATTTTTGCGCTAACTGCTAAACAGCCCTGGCGAATGGAATTCGCGGCTACACAAACAAAGTCCACCTCCGTGGACTAAATAAAGAAAAATTGAGGGTTTGAAACCCACGGAGGTGGGTTTTATCTGTGTAGACGCGGTTTCTAACCGCCTTTTTAACTGTTCCCTACGAAGGGACTGTAGTACACCCAAAACTATACACAAGGAAAAACAGATGATTATCATCCTTAAAAACGGTACACCTACTGAGGAAATTACCCGTATCAGTGAAGAACTAAGTGAAACTTGGAAAGTCACCGTAGAAAAAAGCATTGGCACTCATAAAGTTGTACTAGGGCTAATTGGCGATACCACTAGCATCGATAAATTACAGGTTCAGGAATTTAGCCCTTGGATTGAGCAAGTATTACGGGTGCAACAACCTTTCAAGCGGGTAAGCCGAGAATTCCGACATGGAGAAGCCAGCGAGGTTGTTGTACCTACACCCAACGGTGATGTCTATTTTGGCGAACATCATCCAATCGTGGTGGTAGCTGGGCCTTGTTCCGTTGAGAATGAAGCGATGATTGTCGAAACCGCAAAGCGCGTCAAGGCAGCAGGAGCGCAATTTCTCCGTGGCGGAGCTTACAAACCTCGCACTTCACCTTATGCCTTTCAAGGTTATGGTGAAAGCGCTTTAGATTTATTAGCAGCAGCGCGGGAAGCGACTGGTTTGGGTATTGTCACAGAATTGATGGATGCTGCCGATTTATCAGCAGTGGCGAGAACAGCTGACATAATCCAAATTGGAGCTAGGAATATGCACAACTTCTCGCTGTTGAAAAAGGTAGGCGCTCAAGATAAACCAGTGCTGCTAAAGCGCGGGATGTCTGCCACAATTGACGAGTGGTTGATGGCAGCAGAATATATTTTGGCATCTGGAAACCCAAATGTAATTCTTTGTGAGCGGGGAATCAGAACCTTTGATGGTAAATATGCCCGGAATACTTTAGATTTATCGGTGCTTCCGGTGTTGCGATCGCTAACGCATTTACCGATTATGATCGATCCTAGTCATGGTACTGGTAGGTCAGAATATGTGCCATCAATGGCAATGGCTGCGATCGCAGCTGGTACAGATGCCTTGATGATTGAAGTTCACCCCAATCCCGCAAAAGCTTTATCTGACGGGCCGCAATCTCTCACCCCTGATAAATTTGACCGCTTAGTTCGAGAAATGTCAATTATTGGCAAAGTAGTCGATCGCTGGTCTACACCTACATTTGATAGCATTAATGACAACCGCATTCTCTTCGCACCAAAACTATCAAAGTAGACAGAGGGTAATCTCAGCTGATTTTTTGTGAATGGCTAAACCCGATCAACAGATTTTTTAAACAAAAGAATCCGTTGGTCGGGTTTTCATTAGCACGAAAGACTGATTATTGTAGAGACGCAGGGTTAGCGCGTCTCTTGCCTTAACCATAATAATTTTTATTACTTAGGATAGTTCCGAGTTAAATAAAATTGTATTTAAGATTACAAGGTAATAAAAAACTAAATTTGTGGGGAATTAATTTCCCCTGCTACCAAGGAGTAATAATGGTTTTAAGTCAATATCAACGTGCTGTGGGCGTATTTACTCATCGTCGAGATGCAGAACAGGCGCTACATGAGTTGAGAGATTCTGGCTTGGCGATGGACAAAGTATCTGTAGTTGTACAGAATGCAGACCGCAATCATGAAATTACCGAGGATGAAATTAAAGAGCGCACTGGTGATAAAGCTGACGAAGGTGCAACAGTAGGAGGTCTTTCAGGGGGCGCTGTTGGTGGATTGACTGGTTTATTAGTAGGTCTTGGGACTTTAGCAATCCCTGGAGTTGGGCCAATAATGCTGGCTGGCGCAGCTGCAACTGCTTTGGTTACAACCCTTGTTGGTGCAAGTATTGGTGCTGCTACTGGGACTTTTGCTGGTGCATTAGTTGGTTGGGGAATATCAGAAGAACAAGCTAGATCATATAACGAGCGAGTAGAGCATGGACACTATTTCATAATCGTGGATTGTACATCTTTTGAAATTGCTAAAGTAGAAGCAATTCTACAGCGTTGGGGTATTGAAGAATTTGGCATTTACGAACCTATAAGTATTGAGCAATTATCTCCAAATTCTACTACTACCATTCCTAATAAAAGTGGGATTTTGAGCAAATATGCTGTTAGTTGCTTCGATAACATAGAGAATGCTAAAGCTGCAATTAACGATATGTATATCACAGGGTTTTCAGCAAATCAGATGTCTTTAATTTGCAAAGACCTTTCTCAATTTATTGGGTTAACTGGTATTAATTTAAGTGAGCGCTTTGACGCGATGAGGCTAGGAATAGCGGATGATTGGGCACGCTTTTACAACGAGCAAATTGAGCAAGGAAATTACATACTCATCGTTAGCGGCACAGACAATGAGCTTGAACAGGCTAGCTTTATTGTAGGCAATTATGGAATTCAGGAATTTCAGATTTATGACCCAATGTTAATCCGCTCTTGAAAACTAGCACTGGGAATTTTAACAATTTTGTTAGAACAAACAAATATATAGCAATACTTTCAAAATCCTCCGGTCTTTAGCTGTAAGTAGGTAGACATAATTAAATATAAAATAAACTCTTAGTTTGTAGTGAGCGATTTATCGCTCAGAGCAAGGATTATCAGGACTAAAGTCCTTACTACAAACAATAAATTTATTTATGCCTAGATACTTATGTGTTGCAGCTTATAACTTTAGTTGAAATATTCCGCCCGTAAACCGGGCGAATATGTAACAAAGCAATTGTGCAAACTAAATTATTTCATCTAAATTTCTGAGGAGATTTAGATAAAGTAATTAATAGCCTTCTATCGTATAACCAGCAGATTGAACTATCTGTTTAATCGACTCTTCAGAAGCCGCAGTATCTACAGTTACGGTTTTAGCATCAACATTCACATCTACTTTGGCATCAGATTCCATCGTCAAAATAGATTTAGTTATTTTCTTGGCGCACTCATCACCTTTAATATCTGGAACTTTCAATTTAATTGCCATTACTTACCTCAGTTCATCAACTTTTATTTCTATTTAATCAATATAATAACGGTTGAGACAATGAAGAAACATCTTACTAGAGTCAGGGAATTGAGCATCCCTAGGATAGTAATAAATAATAGCTAGACTTAAATTATTAGTTGTTAGATGGCTAATACATCTGGTTTTTGGTAGATGCCCTTGTGCAATTTGTTGTATGAAGAAACTAACTCTGGCGATTTAGTTGAAAAAGGATAAAATATCGAGCTACCTATTTTTTTGGAGTTCGTGCATACTTCTCACAACCTTTGTTACTAGATTTCTGGGTGTAAATCTGACGCTTTCGGTCAATATTTTATTTCTCATCCCAGGAACAACAACAGTTTTATTTTTCATTAAACCCCGATAACCAATCTTAGCAACAGTTTCCGTATCCATCATTCTGTTAACGTTAGCAATTTTGGAATCTTCCATTGCAGCAGTTTGTTGGAATTCTGATGCTGTTGGGCCGGGACAAAGAACAGTAACGCTAACACCAGTACCCTCTAATTCATTAGCGATCGCTTCTGAAAATGATAAGACATAGGCTTTAGTAGCAAAATAAACCGCCATTAGAGGCCCCGGTTGAAAAGCTGCTGCTGAGGCGACATTTAATATTTTTCCATAGTCTTGCTCAACCATATCCTTGAGAAATAACTTTGTTAAATGTGTCAATGTCACCATATTTACCTGGAGCATTTGCAGTTCAATACTGAGGTCTGTTTCGCTAAATGCTCCATAAGTACCAAAGCCAGCATTGTTAACCAGCACATCAATTTTGATCGATTCTTGCTGGAGTTCTCTAAAAATTTCTTCTGGAGATGTTGGGATAGATAAATCCTTAGTCAAAACTTTCACAAAAATTCCAAATTTTTGCGGAAATTCATTTATGATTTCTGTAAGTTTTTGTTCATTCTTATCCACTAACACCAGATTATAACCATGACGAGCAAAAATCTGGGTTAATTGATAGCCTATCCCACTAGCCGCTCCTGTAATTAGAGCAGTTTTTTTTTGCCGACTTTCAGATGTTTTATTCATGCTAGAAAAATGGCGAATGTGAGTTAATTAATTTAAGTTTTATAAATTTAGCTACAACAATATATAATGTTTGCGGTAGCTATTTTTATGCAGACAATAAATGATGCTATCTACCTGAAACGAGTATGCTTCAATCAAGCATAAGAGACGTAAATATAAAAATCTGTATCTATATAAACAAGAGCAAAAATATTTAATTTTGTCATTAATGTCACAACCTAATTCCGTTACTATAACTGATGTGCAAGCAGCACAAGAGCGAATTTTGGGAATTGCCCATCGCACGCCTGTGCTAACTTCTAGAATGGTTAACGATCGCACCAATAGCCAAGTATTCTTTAAATGCGAAAACTTTCAACGCACCGGGGCATTTAAATTTAGAGGGGCGTACAATGCTTTAGCGCAACTATCGGTAGCACAAAAACAAACAGGCGTTCTCACCTATTCATCAGGAAATCATGCCCAAGCGATCGCTCTAGCTGGAAAAATCCTCAATATTCCCACCACTATTGTCATGCCTGATGATGCACCCATTGTCAAACAAACTGCGACTCGTGGCTATGGTGCAGAGATAATTTTATACAATCGCCAAGAAACAAACCGAGAAGAATTAGCCCAAAATCTAGCAGATGATAGCTCTTTGACACTCATTCCCCCTTACGATCATCCCCATGTAGTCGCTGGACAGGGGACAACTGCTTTAGAACTGATTCAAGAGGTTGGCGAATTGGATTTGCTATTAGTTTGTTGTGGCGGTGGCGGATTACTTTCAGGATGTGCGATCGCAGCTAAGTCACTTTTACCCAATTGTAAAGTAATTGGAGTAGAACCAGCACTCGCCGATGATGCTACCCGCTCTTTTCACACCAAAACCCTGCAAACTGTCAAGAATCCTGATACCATCGCCGATGGTGCGCGGACTCCTAGCCTTGGTAAAATTACTTTCCCCTTAGTGCTGCATTACGTTGATGATATGGTGACGGTATCTGAAGAAGCGATTCTTCGCACCATGTTTTTCTTATGGGAACGTCTGAAAATTGTCGTTGAACCCACAGGAGTACTTGCAGCAGCAGCCTTACTCGAAGGTGTGGTGACAGCACCAGAGTCGAGGATTGGTGTCATCATCAGTGGTGGAAATATCGATTTGGCGCAAGTTGGTAAATTGTTTTCTGGTGGATTTTGACACCCCCACCCCTTTAAGGAGTGGGATTGCAAGGTTTTAGCGAATCAACTTATCTAATTGGATTTCCCCGATATTTTTAATTCTTCTGGGGAGTCACCTCAGCACTAGGCGTAGGTGTAGATTCAGGTGTGGGGGTTTCTGTGGAAGTAGGTGTAGGTGTAGGTTCAGGCGTGGATGTTTCCGTGGGTGTAGGTTCAGGCGTAGGTGTTGGCGATGGGGGAGGAGTGGGATTTTCTGCTGTAACGGTGAGTTCATAGTCTACTGGTTTCGATGCTGTGGAAACCACGACAAACTCGTAAAATCCGTTTTCTGGTAATTTAGTTGATAAAATGCGCTTGGTAGAATCTTCTAAGAATTGGATTTTGCCAGAGGGTGAATAGACTGATAATAAAACTTGGGAATTTGCTTCTAGTTTCAATTCCAGAGATTGATTTTTAGCAAGTCCAGCAATAAATACTTTGCCACTACCAGGTTGAAGATTACCACTGACTGTTTTGCCAGTAGCGCCCGGATCAAAGACAAGTTTCTGGAAAGCGCTACCGGAGAGGATCGCACTGAGTTTATCGCTAACAAAACCGTACCAAACTTGTCCAATGGGCTGATCTCGGAAATCTTTACCACGCTGTTCAGGGAATACACTTAAAAATGCAGCGTCTCCCAAATCATACAAAGAACGACTACCAACGTTGATTTTGTTGACTTCTACTTTCCAGCGATCGCGTTCAGCGCTTGTATAAGTTCCCAGTTGTCGGCGGGTGTTGGAACTCAGGGGTGCTAGTTTTTCCAGCAATTCTGAGGCTGTTTTATCCCATTCTGCCCGCAAACCCTCATCTTCAGTCCCATCGCTGAGAGTGCGCCCGCGTACACTGGGGTTTCTGTCCCAAAAAACTTGATTCACCAAGTTCACATAGAAGTTAGAGTTAATCCCCAACTGTTGACGGCGATCGTTTAATTTTTCTTTGCGTTGCCGTTCTGCGGGTGAATATTGCGCTAAAGGATCGGTTGGTTGGTTACTGGTTGGAGTTGGGCTAGCTGTGGGAGTAGGTTGAACTCCCCCGATATCGTTGCGGCTGCTATTCACTCCCCACCAAATTAATCCAACACTACCAGCTACCACCGCCGCCACTAGAAAGATTTTTGTTGGTGTCCACCAAGAAGAGGGAGAGGGGGGCGATGAGAAGGATGGGGGAGGTGGGGAGACGGCGACGGTGGCGGATGTGGGTTGTGGTGGGGTGGGATATTGAGTTGGGGGAAAGTTAGCTGGGGGCGGGTTGAGGGCTTCGATTACTTGGCGAACTGATTGATAGCGATCGCTTGGTCTGGCAGATAGCATTTTATCTAAGACCTGTGCCAAAATCGGACTCACGTTTACTTCCCGTCGCCACTGCCAGGTTAAATTATAGGTATCAATTAATTCTTGGGGCTGTTTCCCTGTCAGTAAAACCAACATTGTTGCAGCTAAAGCATATAAGTCGCTGTGAGGAGATACTAACCCAGTTTGCATCTGTTCTGGGGGTGCAAATCCAACCTTACCTAATAAGGTGGGTGATGGGGAAGATGCAACCATGCCGGGTTGGTAATATTCGGAAGCTACGGTTGCTACTACTTGTTTGACACCGCCAAAGTCAATTAAAACTGGCAGTTTGTCAACAGTGCGAAGCATTAAGTTATCTGGAGAAATATCTCGATGAATTACTCCCAGTGAGTGGATGTATTCTAACACTGGCAAAATTTGCTGCAACAATTGGCGTACTTCTGCCTCTGTAAAGCGCAAACCTTGTTGTAACCGCGCATTTAACAAAGAATTGTAAGTTTCCCCTTCTACATAATCTTGCACCAAAAACAGATATTCCTTGCCGCCTAAGTTTAGCCGCAGCAGTTCCCGGAAGCGGGGAATTTGCGGATGTTGCAGTTTATAGAGAACACTCGCTTCTCTCTCAAACAGTTCTTCTGCTTTTTGAACAACGTAAGCGGTTTGAACTTGGGGGGAAAATTCTTTTAAAACACAAAGTTCGCGGAAACGGTTGACATCTTCGGCTAAATAAGTCCGTCCAAAGCCACCTTGGCCAATTTGACGCACAATTACATAGCGATCGCCTAAAGTTAGTCCCGGTTGGATACTATAACTCATGGGCGCACCCGACAATTTTTCACCACACTGGAGACAAAAGCGACTACTTGGGGAATTTTCATGTCCTTTATAACAATATATTTTGGTCATTTGTCATTGGTCATTTGTCATTTGTTATTTGTTATTCTTCCCTAGTCGCCAGTCTCCTTACTTGCCAGATTGTACTTTACTGACTTGATCGGCTGCGATCGCATACCAAATTTGACCGAAGGTCTTTTGATTCAGTTTCCCACGCTCCTGACCAGGAAACAACCGATCAAATTTTTCATTTGTGTCTTTGGTCAGCTGATCAAGTGTATAGTTCCCCAATTGGCCGGATCGCGCTTGTCGCCTCCATGTATCGTAATCTTTTTGACTATATTTACCTAATTTTTGACGAGATTCTGTACTGAGCTTTGCCTGTTCTATTTTATTCAATAAATCGTCAGCAATACCAGACCATTCATCTCGTAAACCAGCATCTTCAGGTTTAGATGTCAGGCTACGTCCCTTTAATTCTGGTTTTTTTGTATAAAATAAATCATCTACGAAGGGAATAAAAAATCCTTCAGTAATTTCTAGCTGTTGGCGACGATTGATAATTTCTTGGAGATTAGGGTTTTTTCCTTTTTCGCCACCTGGTTTACCGCTTGGGAACTGGGGAATTTGCGGTAATGAAATTGATGGGATGGTAATTGAAGATACGCTGCGGATGACGGCATTTACTACTCCCCAAGCACCTGCGCCGGTTAAGACAACTAAAGCTGTTCCCCCTAAACTCATCATAAAAGGACGAATCCAAAGAGGGAAAGATATCGGTTTGGAGATCGCTTGCGTTCTGTTCTGAAATCTACTCACAATCGCACTGGCGCGTTGTCTTCCCGGAGCAACTACCATCGTCTTAATCTTGCTGGTAATCGAATTGCCAGTTGATTTAGTCGCACTTGATGATGGTAAATCTTTGAGGATTTGCTCGGCTCGTTGATAGCGATCGCTCGGTTTATAAGCTACCATCTTTTTTAACACCGCTTCCAGTTTGGGACTAACTCGGATTTGTTTTCCCCAGCCCCAAATTCCCTGGTAGCTGTCGTATAATTTTTGCGGTTCTTGCCCTGTAAGCAACACCAGTGATGTAACTGCCAAAGAGTATAAATCACTACTAAAAAATGCTTTCCCTTGCCGTAGCTGCTCTTCTGGAGCGTAGCCTTTTTTACCCAGCAAAGTATTATTTCCCACCAACTTAGTCTGCCAAAAACCTTGAGAAGCTGGCAATTGCTTGACACCACCAAAATCAATCAGCACGGGTAGATTATCAGAACGCCGCCAAATTAAATTATCGGGAGAGATATCACGGTGAACAACATCTTGTGAGTGGATGTAGGCTAATACAGGTAAAATCTGTTGCAGTAGGGTGATTACTTCCTCTTCACTGAAAGTCTTTCCTTGGCTCTCGCGTTGTTCTAATAATTGGTAGTAATTGTCACCATCTACATAATCTTGTACTAGAAAGAAAAAATCTTTAGTACCTATTTTCACTTGTAGCGAGGCGTGAAAACGCGGAATCTGTGGATGCTGGAGTTTTTTTAGAACATTGGCTTCTCGCTCAAATAACTCTTTAGCTTTTTGTAAATCTTGATGTTCTTGTACTTGGGGTGCAAATTCCTTCAGCACACAGGTTCGATGGGATTGACTTATATCCTCTGCCAAATAGGTGCGTCCAAAGCCGCCCTGCCCTAAATGACGGATAATTTGATAGCGATTATCCACAACCTGTCCCACAGCAAGAGGTAATGGTTCACCACAATGGGTACAAAAGCGGTTACTACCATTATTTGTGTGTTGTCTACTGCAATAGAGTTGCATGGTGCTGAAGGATAAATTAATGTTTTATTGGATGACTACAACGCGCATATCCTCATTTTCGGATATCCTACGAATTACGTTAGCGGCGTAAGAGCGTCATTACGAATTACGAATTACGTTAGCGAAGCGGTAGCGAGTCTTCGAGCGTCATTACGAATTATTTTAACGGTGTTGGTTCATTTTCAGGATAAACAACAAGCGTCATGAACTCCATACCACGACAGCAGCGAGTAATTAAAGCATTTGAAGATTTTTTATCTACCCCCCTAGAAACGATATTGCAACGGCATCTTAACACTCAAACTTCGGCAGCTTTAACTTTATTTCATGATGTGGCGGCTAATGTACCTGCCTACAAAGCTTTTTTAGCTGAAAGGGAAATTAATCCTGCGACTATTCAAACCTTGGAGGAGTTTCAAAAACTCCCAGCGATCGCTAAACAAAATTATATACTGCGTTATCCCTTAGCTGACTTGTGCCACAACGGACAACTAGAAGGGTGCGATATGATCGCCGCTTCATCAGGTTCTAGTGGTAAACCGACATTTTGGCCTCGTTTTTTCACAGATGAACTCCAAATCGCCACACGCTTTGAACAAATTTTTCACGATAGTTTTCATTCAGATACTAGACGTACCCTAGCAGTGATTTGTTTCACTTTAGGCACTTGGGTAGGTGGGATGTTTACCACTAATTGCTGTCGTTATCTTGCTAGCAAAGGTTATCTCATCACCGTAATTACTCCTGGTAACAACAAAGATGAGATTTTGCGAGTTGTCCAAGAACTAGGTTCAGAATTTGAACAAGTGGTGTTGTTGGGATACCCGCCATTTTTAAAAGATGTAATTGATACTGGTATCGCTCGTGGTGTGGAGTGGCAGAAATATCAGATTAAATTGGTGATGGCGGGAGAAGTATTTAGTGAAGAATGGCGGAGTTTAGTTGGCGAAAGAGTTGGTTCCCAAAATCCTTGCTATGATTTTGCATCACTTTACGGCACTGCGGATGCGGGAGTTTTGGGTAATGAAACACCTTTAAGTATCTGCATTCGCCGTTTTTTGGCAATAAATCCCGATGCAGCTAGAGCTTTATTTGGAGAATCGCGTTTACCCACGCTAGTACAATACGATCCCTTCACTCGCTTTTTTGAAGTTCACGATGGCGGATTGTTATTTTCAGGAGATAACGGTATTCCCTTAGTACGTTATGACATCTTAGATACTGGCGGGATAATTAGTTATGATGCCATGCTGCAATTTTTAGCAGAATGGGGGTTTAATCCGCTCGAAAATCTGCGTTCTGACACTCAAGAATTACCTAGAGGTATTCATCAGCTACCTTTCGTTTATGTCTTCGGGCGTTCTAACTTTACAGTTTCTTACTTTGGCGCAAATATCTATCCCGAAAATGTGACGGTGGGATTAGAGCAACCAGGAATTCAAGAATGGGTGACTGGTAAATTCGTGTTGCAGGTGAAGGAAGATGCAGATAAAAATCGATTTTTATCTGTGGTTGTGGAGTTAGGAGCAGGGGTAGAGGGTAGTGAAGATCGAAGACTTGCGATCGCATCTTCTATTCTTTCACAACTGCTACGTCTAAATAGCGAGTTTGCTAATTATGTTCCCGCAGAATATCAAACACCACAGGTTACATTAGCACCAATGGGGGATGCGGAATATTTCCCTATTGGGGTGAAACATCGTTATACGCGTCAATAGTACTAGAGAGGCAGTTTAGTAAAATAGTTGACAAAAAATTGAAGAAGAATTCAGAAGTCAGAATGGGCTAAACGCCCCGCTACCGCTAACAGGAGTCAGAATAAATCAGTCGGGGATTCAGACCCGCGACTGATTAAAGACCACCAAATCGTAGATTTAGTGGGGGTCTTAAACCCGGCTATTCAGACGCTCTCTACGAGACGCTGCGCGAACGTGGACTCGCTTTAAGCGAAGCCATGCCGTTGGCGCAGCCTCTCGTAGAGAAGGCTTTACGCTGCGCTATCCGCCACTCGCACAGAATTCATTCTGTTAGCGGTAGCGGGGCGTTTAGCCCATTCTGACTCCTGACTCCTGAATTCTGTTCGATAAAATTATAAGGAAATGCTGTCCCAAACCAAGGGTTCAGCTATCACGGTAATAATTCCTCACATCGTAATAAAACAACTCTTACTTCTTTGAGTTCATCGATATGTTCATCTAGAAAACGTCGCAGCTTATCCTCTTGATCAACTAATTCCAGGCATTGAGGGAGTTTATGATGAGGAAATTCATGATGGTCATGGTGCAAATGATCTCCTTTTAAAAATCCCACCGAAACTCGGTGTACTACAACTTGCTCAATCCCAAAAGCTTTGGCACGGGAGGCTAAATAATAAGTGAGAGTGGGGGCTGTTAATTTTTGCCAAAATGTTTTTTGGGGTACGCGAGTTCCAGAGTGAAAATACAAACGCAAAACTGTCAAATTGTGCATTTCAATTTCTTCTCTTTGGTGTACAAATCCCCAAAAATGCAGATCATTGAATAAATGAATTTCTTTTTCAATCTTTTTTTCCCCAGTCCTAGCAGGTTCTAGGACTTGGGTAGCCAAACTTCGTTCTTCTTGCACAGGCATAAAATGGTACTTGCCTGAGCCAAGGCGTTGTGCGTTATAGATGCCAGCGTGACCAGAAAAAATATAGCTCGCCACACAAGCGATACCAATAAAGACTCCTGATTCTAAACCAAACAGTTCAATTCCCATAAAAGTTGAGGCTATTGGTGTATTTGCTGCTCCACCAAAGACAGCTACAAATCCCATGCCTGCAAGTAAAGGTGTAGGTAGCGCCAATATTAAGGACAAAGCATTGCCTAATGTTGCACCAATATAAAATAGAGGGGTTACTTCTCCTCCTTTAAAACCTGCTCCCAAAGTTAGAGCGGTGAAAGCTATTTTCTCAGCAAAATCCCACGGTGGTAACTGGGTGTTAAAAGCATCAACAATTGTAGGAATACCCAGTCCAATGTATTTTGTAGTTCCGACTGCCCAAACAGCCAATGCCACAATTAAGCCGCCGATGGCAGGGCGTAAAGGAGGGTAGGAGATTTTTTCTTTAAAAATGTGGTTGATTTTGTGAGTCAGCTTGGCAAAAATCATCGCTACAATTCCAAAGATTGCACCAGCGACAATTGCTGAAATCAGCCCCATGACTGTGACTGTGGGGACAACGGGGGCGTGACGATATGCTGTATGGTGTAAACCCAACATTAAGGTAACGCGATCGCCTACGACTGCTGCAATTAAACAGGGAAAAAGTGCATCGTGTTGGATTTTACCAATAGCTAAAACTTCTAAACCAAAGATGGTTCCAGCTAAGGGAGTCCCAAAAACTGAAGCAAATCCTCCACTTAAACCAGCCATTAATAAAATTCGCCGATCTGCGTGTTTGAAGTGGAATATCTTTGTCAACCGATCTGCGAGTGAAGCTGCTATTTGTAAAGCTGTACCTTCACGCCCGGCTGAACCCCCAAATAAATGAGTTAGGTCTGTACCTAACAAAACTAAAGGAGCCATCCGCAAGGGAATAATATCTTTGGGGTTATGAATTTCTTCAAGTAAAAGATTATTTCCTGCCTCTACTTGTTTGCCAAACCGATGATAAATCCAACCGCTTAAGAGGCCGCCCAGTGGTAATAATGCAATTATCCAAAGATGAGATTCTCGCCAATTTGTTGACCATTCCAATGATGCCAAAAGCGCAGCAGAACCTATTCCGGAAATAATACCAACTACAAAGGAGATGATTAACCATTTACTGAGTTGAGGTAAGGCAATTAGCTGCTCTAATTGGCGTAATTTATTCATATTTAAATTACCTTAATTTTTGTAAGTTTAGCTTTATCTCTTTATGAACCGAAGTAGATATCCCAAAAATCAGCTAATAAAATTTGCTGATTGATATAGTCTAGAACGAGCTAAAATTTCATCAATCAATTGACTATTTTTTAAAACTAAATAAATCTTCCTAATAACTTTAAAAACAGATAAATTATTTGCTGGTTTTATGCTAGTTATACCAATTCTCCAAAAGATGGCTACGGATAATGACGCTCTTACACGCAGACGCGGAGATTGATCTGTTGCGAGATTATAGAAAATTGGTATTACAAATATGTATTTCTGCTTTACAAGATTCAATACTAACTGACTCTCTGAGCTTTTAAGCAACGACTTCTGTGCAAGAGAGTTCTCTAGTAATTCTGCTAGTTTGAATGTGACAATATTGAAGTGTTTTTTGATATTCGCTTGAAAGTAACTCAGTAAAATTTTATTGTTAAAGCAGCAATCTTTGATTACCTTAATTATTAGAGATACTCCATCAGCCTGATTTAAAGCTGCTCTGGGTCTTTCTAAAAATAGACTCTTGAGAGTTTCTAGCCTTATTTTGATAACTCTATAAAAAATTTTACCCACCTTACTTACCTCATCTTGGCTGATAATTCTTAGCTCTAGTTACCTATCTTTTGACAGAAGGTTAATGTAGCGTTGAACTAGAAACTATCAGCCGTGAGGGCGGTTCTCTGGTTTTTCCAGAAGGCGAGTTTCATCACCACTTTCTTTGTAATACCAAAGTCTCCACTAATTTGTCAAGGAATTAGAGCAGTCAACTTTTTAGCTTCTGTCTTCATTTGCTCCAGCCGTCAAAAATACCATCCATTTACAGGCTCCCAAGAACAACTAGAGGTAATTGAACACTCACTTTAGTACCGATCACAGTGTCAGATTCAATGGATAATTCTTCACCATGAGCATTGACAATACGTTTGGTAATGACAAGTTTCAGCCCTGTACACCAAATTTCGCATAGATGCAGCGATCGCATCGCCCTCGAAGTTTAAAGTCTGGCATCTGCTATTATCAACCCAAGACGATGTGCAATAAGTTGTAATTGCTGTACATCGCGCTCAGTAAAATTGTGGGATTTGAAGTTACCAACGTGCAGAACCCCAATCACTCCTTCCTCAACAGGTAATGGAACGCCAACGAGCGATCGCAGTTGCTTACCAAGAAGAACCAACTGCAACAACTGATAAGGGTTCGGTGTTGATTTGTATTTCTCAACCTGGAACGGCAAAATTGGTGTTAGATATTTAATAAATTCCTCTGATAATCAAGTAATATCAAGCATATTATCTATCAGGCTTAATATCGGTACAAAATTTTATTAGAGGAGATATTAAATTGTGCAAGTTATCTCTGTCAACGTAGGACTTCCCCGTGAAGTGCTTTGGAAGGGCAAAACAGTTACAACTGGGATTTTTAAAGAACCAGTTGAGGGACAAGTGATGATGCGATCGCTCAATTTAGATGGGGATAGACAAGCTGATTTGAGTGTCCACGGGGGGAAAGACAAAGCAGTTTATGCTTATCCATTCGAGCATTATGACTATTGGCGGCGCAAGTTACCTGACATGGATTTGCCCTGGGGAATGTTTGGTGAAAACCTTACTACGGTTGGGCTGTTAGAAGATGAGGTTAATATTGGCGATCGCTTTCGAATCGGTAGCGCAGAGGTAATGGTGACTCAACCTCGAATGCCTTGTTATAAACTCTTAATCAAGTTTGGACGTGCAGATATAGTTAAACAGTTTTTAGATAGCCGCCTAACTGGGTTCTACTTTTCAGTGCTGCAAGAGGGTCAAGTCGGAAATGGTGATACTTTGTCGTTAATCAGTCGAGACTCAAATAATGTCACTGTTGCTGATATTACCCGACTTTATGCACGGGAAACACACGACCTAGAACTGTTACACCGCGCTGTACAAGTTGAGGCTTTACCTACAGGTTGGCGAGACTATTTTCAGCAGCAAATCGAGAAGTTTAAAAGATAAATTTTTGCATACTTGGCTGGCGACAGAAAGTTGATATTGGGAAATGACTTATGACTTGAGGATTGGGTTTAACAGCACAGTTGAGCAATAGCAAATGACCTCGAATTTAGCATTAGTAGTTTCGGCTGTTCACTCAAATATTGTGTTAGCCCTTGCTTGGTGAAAAAGCCCCATCCTTTACGATACAGCCATTTTTCATATTACTCTTCACTGCCGATAACCAAACCCTTCTGAAAAAAACTTTTACTCTTGAAGTGTCCTAATTCTTTCAAGGCATCATAAAAGTGTTTAATATTTACCAAATCTGGTTTTCTAATTTCTCTTTGCGATTTACCAAATCCAACCCAAGCAGTAAAAGTTGAAAAATAGGCATAACCCCCACATAACAATTTCAATTCAAAGACATAAATACCATCTTCAAGCGCTTGAAGCATATTATCAATTTCTGGATTATTAAAAACTTGATCCATTGCACGTCACCTATCGCTCCTTAATCAGTAATTGCAGCACTTGCGCTTGTCGTTCTTACAACATCATCATCAATGGCAAAATCAACTAAAGTTTGAGCAGCTTTTTCGGACGCTGTTGCATAGCGTATTATACAGAAAAATTCTGTTTAATACTCTATCTAAATAATGATGTTATGCAGCAACATTTTTGATAACACTAAAATATATATGGAATAATTCCGTATAATCCGCTTGTGAAGGATGATTACACAGAAAGGGGCTGTAATGCTCTATTTATCTTTATCAATAAAAAGATTATATGGAGCTTTCCCCATAATAAATAGTTAGACCGCAAGACCTGTAGCAGAACGGCTTTTAATGGTACATTTTTCCTCTGCTGTAATCTCAATGCATACAAGAACTCCAGAGGGTACTTACATGAATAAAATGCATATCTTAGAGTAAATCTGCATAGGCACCACTGCTTGGAGGTGTTTAGTCAGCATGAGCAATGATCAATCCTCTTTTAAGGAAGCTCAAGAGTGGGATCCTAAAATACGAAAATTTGTTCAACAAGAGCAAGAACAAGAGTACCGTCGCTTGGCTCTTGCACTAGGACTGGGTTCCGACCCCGTAAAAGCCTACGAACATATATCACAGCGTCCAATGCCTGTTGCTCTTCAGGATCGTTATCTTTCCCTTGGATTGCCTACGATTTACGAGGATCCTTATTTCTACCCAGCGATGACGATAACATTTGACCTGCTTCAAAAGGAACTCACCGAAAGGGGAAAGCCTTTCACTCCGAGACCCTTCCTGGCTACGCTGCCCTCAGGTGACGTAAATGCACGCATCGTGGAAGAACCAAAGACGGGTACTCCAATCATGTTCTTTAATCACGGTTTATTTCGGCTCTTGTATGACTTCGCAAAATTGACCGCCTGGGCTACACCCCCGCTCTCGATAAAACAGTTGAGTAACGACTCAGCACTAATGAATCTGGCACGAAAATACACCATACCTTTCCAGGCTTCGGAATTCTTTGCCGCTTCGCTCTACGCCTACGTGGTTAGCGGTAGCCCCATTGCAATTTCGTTACCGATCCCTGAGCCAATTCATAACCTACCTATATCTATTGCGCTCTTGAACCATATGGAACGATTCATAGTAGCGCATGAGCTGGCGCATATCCATGAGCATCACTTGGACGAGTCGCCTACATGGCAGCAAGAGTACGAAGCGGACGCTTTGAGCCTGGGACTTATAAGCACACTGGCTCATGAGGATTTTGGTAGTTGGGCGATTGGCTATTGGGCATGTGAACTTGCGCTCATTGCTTTTAATTTTCTCTACCGTGCGATCGGGTTACTAGCCTTCGGTCCTGAGAAGTTGGAGTGGATCAGCAAAACGCATCCCGATCCACTCTCTCGTCGGGAGCATCTTCGAGGAATTTGGTTAGAGCAAAATGTGCCCGAAATCGGACTTGCTGCGGCGAGAGAACTTTGTGGTATGACGGAAGCATTATTTCAGAGGTTATGGGAGATCAGCTTCCCATTGTTGGTAATCTCTTACCAGCAAGGTACTCGCCCATCACCAATGTGGAATAAGGAGATACAGTATAGCTTTACTGTTCAAAATTAAGCACTGTTTCAGGGTCAAGGTTAAGCCATAGAAGATGAATACATTTCAACCTGATTGAAAAATAAAGAGGATAAAAAAATGGGTAAAGCATTAGATATTAAAGTTTCCTTCCAGGATGAAGATTCGCAAGAGGTTATTTCTGTTTTACAAGAGGTTGGAGCAGAAGAGATTCAAGAGATTAAACAACGTGGAGCAACTGGAATTGAGGTTGTTATTTTAGGTATTATTGCAGCTTATGCACTGACTAATTTCATTACAAAGATACTCCGACTATGGAAATGTGGCGTTGTTGTTGATGCTCGTGGAACGCCCATTTTGACGACGAAGAACTGCGATCTTCCTCCTGGGTCTGTCTTATTTATCAGTCAAGAAGACACCAAATTGCAGCTAAACGAACCCTCAGAATTTCAGATAAGTGATCTAATTCTAAAGTTATTCAATGGAAGCTCATAGTTTCAAACACGAAATTTAAGATTATTGGCGCATGTTAAGTGTTTTAACACCTGCATTGATGTGGACGGGACAGAGGTTATCTGTAAGAGTTCGAGGCTACTTGCCGCCGCATAACTTTACCGTTGGTAGCCAACGAGGAACGTGATCGCTTGGAAGAAAAACAGAATTCGTTATGCTTCACGTCAAGTTATAATTTCCGCTCTCACGACTGAAGTATCAGCAGTGGGATAGATACGAAAGCCCAATTTTTCGCAGACTTTTTGCATTGCAGAATTATCAGTTAGGATTTTGGCGCTAATGAGTGTTAAATTTTCATCATTTCCTACTTGGAGTAACCTTTTGAGTGCACGATCGCACCTTAGTAGTTAGGCTCCCCAGCAAACAGAATGCAATTACTGCTCGTCTCCTTGTCGCCTAATAATAAGTCTGACTTTTCACGGTATCTGGAAAACCTCTCTTCTTCATGTCTCTCCTTCTAGGAAAGAGACTTTGAATTTTCCCCCTTTACGATGCAAGAGGGAGTTTTATTCCTCAATCAACTCAAAATTAACCCGTTCGTAAATATCACGCAAGGTAATTTGAAATTCGATAGAATCTAAGACTAAAACTGTATCTTCACCTTCATACTCTTTAAAAATCCATTGTCCTTCTGCTTGCTTTGCAAATTGTTCTACAGCACAACTATACTGGTCAATCATAATATATTCTTGAAAACCAGGAATTGAACGATAATATTTAAACTTATCTGTTTTGTCATAATTTTTAGTTGAATTTGATAAGACTTCAACAATTAATAAGGGATTCGTAATAATTGTTGTACCTGTTCCCTCATAAATAGGCTTACCTTTGATGACTATAATATCAGGATAAGTATAAAGGCGATAACGGGGTATTGATAATTTCACATCGCCTATGTAAATCTCATAATCTTGTCCTTGTACTGTCAGGGGAAACTTGCGACAAAAATTAAGTGCAATTTTGTTGTGGTTGGTTGTTCCCTCTGTCACAGGTATAATTTCTCCGTCTCTGTATTCATTTTTATATTCAGCTTTTTCTTCTAATTCCAAATATTCTTCTGGGGTGTAATAGCACTTTTCTGTTTGTAAAACCATATTAATTAACTCATAAAATGAGGGAATGGATATGTTATCAATAGCGTAACGTACCCTAAAGATAGGGAAAATAAATATTTTTGTTATAAAAATACGGTTGCAGACAATGTAACAATAGCGATCGCAAGCAAATACTTTTAGCCATACCCACCAGTGAACGCCCCTACCAACATCTCTGCACAAACTCAGAATCGCAAAGCCGATCACATTCGGATCTGTTTAGAGGAAGATGTTCAGTCTCATCAAATCACCAATGGACTGGAACGTTATCGTTTCACCCATTCTTGCTTACCCGAACTGAACCATGACGATATTGATATCAGTACAGCTTTCTTGGGGAAACACCTTGGCGCACCCTTGTTAATTTCTTCCATGACTGGTGGAACAGAACAAGCCGCAATTCTTAATCAACGTTTGGCCCAAGTCGCGCAACATTACAAAATTGCAATGGGTGTCGGTTCCCAGCGAGTAGCGGTAGAAAAACCCCAGGTGGCTGATACTTTTGCTGTCCGCAAGTATGCGCCCGATGTCCTGCTATTTGCGAATCTGGGGGCTGTGCAACTTAACTACAAGTACGGCTTAGATGAATGTCTGCGGGTAGTTGATATCTTAGAAGCTGATGCCCTAATTTTACACATTAACCCTCTACAAGAGTGTATTCAACCCAAAGGTGATACTAATTTCCGGGGTTTGCTTGACAAGATTTCTACATTGTGTTCAAAATTGCCAGTACCAGTGATTGCAAAGGAAGTTGGTAACGGCATTTCAGCAGCGATCGCCAACAAACTCATTGCCGCCGGAGTAGCAGCAATTGATGTCGCTGGTGCAGGGGGTACTTCTTGGGCAAAGGTAGAAAGCGAACGGGCAGAAAATCCCTTACAACGTCGATTAGGGAAGACTTTTGCCGATTGGGGTTTACCGACGGCAGAGTGCATTACAACTATTAGAGCGATCGCTCCAAATGTGCCCTTAATTGCTTCAGGAGGTTTGCGTCATGGACTGGATGTTGCAGCCGCGATCGCCTTGGGAGCAGATATAGCTGGTTTAGCAATGCCTTTTTTGCAAGCAGCGGCAATATCAGAAACAGCAGTTGCGGAACTTGCTGAAGTATTAATCGCCGAAATCACCACAGTCTTATTCTGCACTGGCAACGCTACCTTGTATCAGTTAAAGCACTCTGGCAGTTTACAGCGCATAGAATAAATTAAGTAGGTCATTCATTAGCCATTTGTCCTTTATCAATGCCCCATGCCCAATACTTCGACTGCGCTCAGTACAAGTTCCCAATTCCCAATAACTAATAACTAATGCGTAATTTTATCAAACAAACTTTTGCTAGTTTAGTTGGCACATTATTAGGACTAATTATTTTTGGTGGTCTAGGAACCACTGGACTATTGTTGCTAATATTCGCTGCTAGCTCGTCTAAAGATACAGGGCCAAATGTAAAAGATAAGTCAGTGTTGGTTTTTGACTTGTCAATGAAAATTACTGATAGCGAACCTAGTTCTGACGAACTGTTTCAAAACACAATATCAGGTGTGGATGACGAAAGAATGGCACTCCGCAAAGTTGTAGAAACTTTGGAAAAAGCACGACGCGATCCACGAATTGTTGGGATCTACCTCGATTCAACTAGCGCTAGTCAAGCTGGTAACGTCGGCTATGCCTCCCTTAAAGAAATTCGGAAAGCGCTGGAGGAGTTTCGCGCTTCTGGGAAAAAGATTGTGGCTTATGGCAGTGATTGGAGTGAAAAGGAATATTACCTTAGTTCAGTGGCAGATTCCATTGTGCTTAATCCTTTGGGAATGATGGAAGTCAACGGTTTGAGTTCACAACCGATGTTCTTAGCGGGTGCATTACAGAAGTACGGCATTGGTGTGCAAGTCGTGCGAGTGGGTAAATTCAAAGGTGCTGTAGAACCGTTCATCCTCACAAAATTGAGTCCAGAAAACCGCGAACAAACTCAGAAATTGTTAGATGATGTTTGGGGAGAGTGGCGCACTACTGTAGGTGCAAGTCGGAAAATTGAACCTAACCAGTTGCAAGCGATCGCAGATAGTCAGGCGGTACTAGAAGCCACACAAGCCAAGACTAGCGGTTTAGTCGATCGAGTAGCATACCCTGATGAAGTGGTGAGTGACCTCAAAAAGTTGACAAATAGCGATAAAGACGACAAAACATTCCGACAAATTAACCTAAATAACTACGCAGAAGTTTCTGGCAAATCTTTGGGTGTAGAACGTAGCTCAAAAAATCAAATTGCCGTTGTTTATGCAGAGGGTGAAATTGTCGATGGTAAAGGTGATGCTGGACAAGTAGGAGGCGATCGCTTTGCCAAAATCTTCAGCAAACTCCGACAAGATAAGGATGTGAAGGCTGTTGTATTGCGGATTAATAGTCCTGGTGGTAGCGCTACCGCAGCCGAAGTTATGCAACGAGAAGTGAAATTAACCCGTGAAGCCAAACCGGTTGTAGTGTCAATGGGTGATGTAGCCGCCTCTGGCGGTTATTGGATTGCTAGCGACTCTAATCGCATTTTTGCTGAACCAAATACCATTACAGGTTCCATAGGTGTATTTGGGTTGCTATTTAATGGTGAAAAGCTGGCCAATGATAACGGCATCACCTGGGATTCGGTGAAGACTGGAACCTATGCTGATAGTCAAACAGTTTCGCGTCCAAAATCGCCTCAAGAGTTGGCACTTTATCAACGTAGTGTTAACCGCATTTATAATATGTTTCTGAATAAAGTTTCTCAAGGTCGGAAACTCCCAGAACAAAAAGTTGCAGAAATTGCCCAAGGAAGGGTTTGGTCGGGTTTGGCGGCGAAGGAAATTGGTTTAGTGGATGAAATTGGTGGTTTGAATAGTGCGATCGCTTATGCTGTCAAAGAGGCGAAACTAGGAGAAGACTGGGAAGTGCAAGAATATCCTCGCACTAGCAGTTTCGGAGAACGCTTTTTTGGGCGTGCAACTGAAGAGGCGCGGACTGCTTTAGGAATTGAAGCGGCGCAACTCAAACCATCTAACCCCATCATCACTGAATTCCAGAAATTGCAACAGGAAGTAGAGATTCTGCAAAAAATGAACGATCCACAGGGAGTTTATGCTCGTTTGCCTTTCAACTTGAAGATTGATTGACATCCTCACCGGATCTATCCAGCGATCATAACGACAATGCCCTTGCGATCGTAAGGGCGTTGTCATCAATCTTCTAGACTTGATACTGAGGAAAGTGTATTAGGGTTGGTAGTACTTCGACAAAACTTGATGGAAGTGAGAAATCCCATATTCAATGTCTGCAAGCTGAAGTACACCATAAGCTTTGGAGTGAACACTTGCTTGTAGCGATCGCACCACCCCAAAGTCTTCATTTAACACCCGCTCAAATTCAGGTCGAAATTCATCCTGCTTATAAGGAAATGCTTCAATCTGGGCTTTTGTTTGATAAATAAAAACCTCAAACTTAGTTATTGTGGGAGATAAAGGAGTCAGCCGAAAAACTGAAACTTTGTCTCTTGCGGTATTAATCATCATATTGGGAAAGATGAAGCCCTGGTAAGATTGTCCCCTTGGTTCTCCTGAAAAAGCGGGGTGATCTTTCACAAATTCATCATCTGTAAAAGGAACAAATATCTGATAGTGTTGCCCAGTTGGAGTGTAAATAATATTCTTCGGATCGAAACACTTTAAACTTTGGGCATGAACAACTGACAAGTGATAACACTCTAGATAATTTTCAATGGGAAATTTCCAATTGGCTGGCTCTTCATAAAACCAGTGGTCAACCTGCTGAAGTTCCTGCCAACGGTGCTGATATTGCTCTAAGTAAGCTGAAAATCCAGCCAAATAACTTACTAAAGATTGCCCTTCTGCTTCTGAGTTAACAAAGATAAAGCCGCCCCATGTCTCTACTCGTCCCTTAGCTAGATAGACAGCCGACTTATCTAAATTGGGAAAACACTCAGCGCGAGGTAAACCTTTAAGATTGCCTTCATAATTGAAATTCCAACCATGATACGGACAACGCACCCGTTGACAATGACCCTGCCCTTGCAACATCTGCGCTCCGCGATGCGGACAAACATTGTGCATCCCTCCCAATATGCCATTATGATCTCGAATCACGAACATGGGCTGATCGCCAACTTGGCAAGTTAAATAATCCCCAGGATTAGGTAAATCAGATTCACGTCCTACAAACTGCCAGGTGTTACGCCAGATAGTTTGCTGCTCATAAGCAAAAATTTGCTCGCTAAAGTAGTAATCACTAGGTAGTCCAAATTTTGGTTTATTAGTATTAGGAGTTTCATCCACAAATGATGGATGGGTGAAGATATTCATAGTATTAAGTTCTATTTAATCAATGGTGTTGAGCGATCGCTGTACTCAGAACAACCTCAGATGAGATTGCCTCTTGCGCTAATTCCTGCCACCAGGTCTGCATTGCATCGATCATTCCCCGAAACCCTGCTGCAAACTCTCCAAATTCTTCGGGTTGTATGTAGGCTGCCAGACATGTTCTCAAGCCCGCTTCATGTTCAATTTCCCACTCGTTTAAATGCTTGCTGAAGAAATATTCCAAATCTTTGGGCATTGCTCCTTCCAGCAACCAATCTAGAAGTTGCACGATTAGAGTTAATTCTGGAATTGAGGTTGCCTCGATCGCATAGATTGCCCCAAGCACATAGTATATTTGTTTATCAAATACCGATTGCATAGTTCTCAGCAGTTTGAATGTAGCTATTGACGGCATTGTGTTTTTCACAGGAACGCCCAGTCCTTCTTCTAGCCCTTCAGCTAAAAGTGTGTAATGAGAGATTCCTTGGGTAGTGCTACCCATTTCCTCAGCTATATTTTCTTTGAGTTCTTGGGCTACACTGTTCCATCCAGCTGCCAGGGCTTTCTGTCTTGCTAACTCTGTGAAACCCACCAACTCCTTTGGAAAAATCGAATATTGCTGCATGACATAAGCAATCTGAGCAAAGCTTACCTGACTAAGTATTTTTACAACAGGATTTTCTGTAATGCTAAATGCCACATAATCCTGAGCGAGCAGTTGATTAAGCTGCTTTGTTAAGTGATTAAATTCCATTAAAGTTTTAGTCCTTTGTTATAGATTTTCTGAATGCCAATCTAGCTTTGAAATTTGCTATAAATTAACGTAAAACTGACATTTTATATAGCCAAAATAACTTTTATAACTTTATCAATCTTGAGTAAAGGCACTGAAAATAAATAAATAATTAAGTTGATTGAAATTAGTATTTATACTAGAAAGTAGCCTAAATTCTAACTATTTCAGTAATTTGATTTTTGCAAAAAGACTATTTTGTACAATTAAGTTCAATAGCAATAAGTTGAGGAATTGTAAACAGAGATATTGCCTATTAGTTATTTACTTCTTAATTAAACACAACATTATTTTGATAGTCCGAAGTTGCTCATGGGTAATCTAGGTTAAGTAAAGACCTGCGCGAACCAAGATTTACCACTCATGAAGATACATCCATCTGGCAAAGTCCGTGCATTTTCATTACAGCTTGTTCTGGTCGTTCCTTTCGTATTGCAACTTTTTGGCATCGTGGGGCTGGTCGGGTATCTGTCGTTTAAAAATGGCGAGAAAGCGGTGAACGATCTAGCTGATCAGTTGATGGAGCGAACCAGTGGTGAGGTAAATCAACATTTAGATGCTTACCTATCGATTCCTCATAAAGTTATCCAGTTAAATGCGGATGCAATTCGCATGGGATTGCTGAATGTGCGCGATCGCCTCAAGGTTGGTAAGTACTTCTGGCACGAAATGCAAGCCTATGACCTAACCTTTATCAGCTTGAACCTAGCAACTGGTGAAGGAACTGGAGCCGGCCGTTACGATGGCAAAACGGTGACAATCGATGATAATGCGATCAAAACGCCAAGCCTGCCGAAAAATACGAAAACTTACTTAACAGATAATGATGGCAACCCAACCAAAGTGATGACGACCAGTACTTGGGATACCGTCAATGAACTTGCCTATACTGAACCTGTCAAAGCCGGGAAACCTATCTGGGTTCGCATTTATACTTATTACGATCCTGCTTATCCCCCCTATATTGTGGCATCGGCAGGTCGTCCGATTTATGATGCCAGCAAAAAACTGATTGGTGTTGTGGGGGCTGAAATTCACCTGTTGAAACTCAGTGAATTTTTACAAAAATTAAATGTCAGCAGCTTCGGACAAGTTTTTATTATGGAGCGTGATGGTATGTTGGTTGCCAATTCTGCTCAAGAAAAGCCTTTTACCGTAGTCAATAACGAAATTAAACGCCTTAAAGCGATCGACAGCCCCAATCCGGTGCTACAAAGCATTGCCAAGCAGCTTCAGCAGCGCATTCCAGATTTTCAGTCCGTTACCAATACCCAAAAACTGAAAGTTAATGTTCAAGGAGAAAATTTATACGTGCATATTGTGCCTTGGCGTGACCAATATGGTTTGGACTGGTTAGTGGTAGTTGGTATTCCGGAAAAAACTTACATGGCGCAAATCTATGCCAACACCCAAATTAGCATCCTGCTGTGTTTTGGGGCGCTGATAGTAGCAACGACGGTTGGCATATTTACCTCGCGCTGGATTGCACATCCTATCTTGCGCTTGAATCAGACTACCCAAGCAATAGCATTTGGTGATTTACAACAGACACTCCAAGAGGGGAATATCGATGAACTCAACACTCTTGGTCACTCTTTTAATCACATGGCAGGGCAATTGCGGGAATCCTTTATTGCTTTAGAAAACAGTAATGCCGAACTAGAAGCGCGAGTCGAACAACGGACTGTTGAACTTAAAACAGCGATGGGTGAATTGCAGCGTACCCAAGCACAAGTAGTTCAAAGTGAAAAAATGTCTAGTCTGGGTCAACTGGTAGCAGGTATTGCCCATGAAATCAATAACCCAGTCAACTTTATTCACGGCAATATTACTCACTTGGATGAATATACTCAAAACTTGTTACAGATGATTTATCTCTACCAAGAACGCTATTCTAGTCATGACCCAGAAATTCAAGCATTAGCAGAGGAAATCGATCTAGAATTTCTCATTGAAGATTTACAAAAGATACTGCCTTCAATGAAAATGGGGACTGAGAGGATTCGTAATATTGTGCGATCGCTGCGGAATTTTTCGCGTATGGATGAAGCGGAATTTAAGGCAGTTGATATTCATGAAGGTATCGAAAGTACGCTCTTAATTCTGCAACACCGCCTCAAAGATAAACCAGACCGTCCAGCAATTGAAGTTATTAAAGATTATGGCAACTTGCCGCAAGTAGAATGCTATCCTGGTCAACTCAACCAAGTATTAATGAATGTTCTGGTAAATGCAATGGATGCTCTTGATGAGTTAGATATCAAGCGTACCTCTCAACAGATAGAGGAAAATCCCAGTCAAATTACTATCCGCACTTCAGTAGTTGATTCACAATCAATAGAAATTGCGATCGCTGATAATGCACAAGGAATGCCAGAATCGGTTCAAAGCCGGATCTTCGATCCATTTTTTACTACCAAACCTGTAGGCAAAGGAACAGGCATGGGTATGGCAATCAGCTACCAAATCATTACGGAAAAACATGGTGGGAAATTGCTATGTTTTTCTAGCCTTGGGCAAGGCAGTAATTTCATAATTCAAGTGCCTATTCGACAAAAAGCTCCTGAACCCGTCCTCAAAGTATAGAGCGATCGCATCATTTATTGAAATTGTTAAACCAACGACTGGAGTAATATTCAATAAAAGTGAGATGCTCCCGAGACAATGCTATAACCAGTGTTTCGGATACGTCCTTTCCTCCGCTAAATTATTGAAGATCACAGCGCATAGCACTAGAATCATCGATCCCTCAAAGGCAGGTGTTAGCAAAAATTGCCAGTCTGGTTTGGTCATCATGACGACTAATGCAACAGCACCCGAAGGTGGGTGTAGAGTTCCGGTAAGCTGCATGATTCCGATCGCACTAGAAACAGCCATTCCCATTGCCAAGGGAGAAGCACCGAGAAAATGCAGAATTATCAGACTCACCATAGCAGCTAAAAGATTACCCCCAATAACATTGCGGGGTTGAGCCAAAGGACTGTCAGGCACACCAAAAATCAAGACACTCGTAGCACCAAAAGGAGCCATCAGCAAAGGAGAATTAGTTTTTGCAGCAAGGTAAGACGTTGCAGTTATGGCTAAAAAACTACCGATCCAACTCCAAAAAACATGCCGATGATGAGGTCTTTCTATTGGACAGGTTAGCGGACAGGATCGCCATCTGCCAAAGGTTTTAAACCAATAATTTTTTAATTTAAACCGAACTTTTTTACCGTCGATCATGAATGAACCACTCGATAATCATGACTCTCTGAATTGACTGAGCAAGGCTTTGCTAAAGTTACAATAACATGACATTTGCCAAAAAATTCCTAAAAAGTATTCAAATATACAGATTTTTTTGATTTTATTGAAATTCAGGCTAAATAGGTCAATTTAAGTTGCATAAAAGTCAATACACTTGTAGAGACGGCGATTTATCGCGTCTCAAAAACCCAAAATTTTTGCCAGTAGCCCTTAATGAACCGTATTGCCATAAAAGTAGGGGGAAAATCCTACCACAAAGTAGCCTTTACTACAAGCTAATCATTCGGGAAAAATGCTTGACGATTAGCTTAGTTGAAATTGACTACAGCGAGGCGGATGAGTTGGCCTCGCCAACGTCGTAATCAGACTTCTCTCATGTCAGCCTAATAAGTTTTTAACCAGACACGATCTTTGTGGGTTAGGTGATACCCAGTAACTAAATCGCATCAAATATCTCAGAAATACTACTGAACCATCAAGACAACAAATGTAACTAACATATACATAAATATTGTCAGGATGCTGAATATGTCAGATTTACCGCTTCAGTGCAAAAATTTGAAAGAGCAAGTTGAGTCGATATTACAACTTTTACAACAAGAACCAACGCTACATTCTCAAGATATTACACCTGTACAAACTTCCTTAACTAAAGCGATTTCTCCCAAGTTTGAGATTGTATTTGCAGGTGCATTTAGTGCTGGTAAATCAATGCTAATCAATGCACTATTGGAGAGAGAACTACTTTACAGTGCAGAAGGACACGCTACAGGTACAGAATGCAAAATCGAGTATGCAGAATTAGATAAAGAACGTGTTGTTTTAACGTTCTTAAGTGAAGCAGAAATTCGGGAACAAGCAGTTTATTTGTGTCAGCAGTTAGGATTTAAGACAGTAACTAATATTAACCAAGCTGATGTAATTACCTTGCTACGTCAAGGTTGTGACGCGATTATTCAGCAGGAGGGTGGTGAGAGTAAATCAGAACGTGCAAAACAGGCGAAGGCATTAATGTTGTTGGTAGAGGGATATATGGCAAACCGCGATCACATCAACACGGTTAATAATGCTACATACTCAATGGAGCAATTTAACTTTTCCAACCTCAAGGAAGCGGCTGGATATGCCCGTCGTGGTAGCAATAGTGCAGTATTGAAGCGAATAGAATATTACTGTAATCATCCTCTGCTACAAGATGGCAACGTAATTATTGACACACCTGGTATAGATGCACCAGTAGAGAAAGATGCACAACTAACTTATGCCAAAATTCAACATCCTGATACTTCGGCGGTGGTGTGTGTGCTAAAACCTGCTTCGGCGGGTGATATGACAAAAGAAGAAACAGAACTTTTGGAATTAATGCGGCAAAATGGGGGAGTACGCGATCGCGTTTTTTATGTCTTCAACCGCATCGATGAAACTTGGTACAATACCCAACTACGACAAAGATTAGACGATTTAATTAGCGGACAATTTGGCAATTCAAACAAAGTTTATAAAACAAGTGGATTATTAGGATTTTACGGTAGTCAGATTAAACAGACAAATCAACTAGATAGATTTGGTTTAGATTCTGTTTTTGCAGAAAGCATTAAAGGTTTAGATGGGAAAGAAGAAACACCACAATTTGTCTATGCCTTTAACAACTACTGCGTAAATTCAGGAAAGTTATCTACCACTAAATTCCGTGTCTCTGTTAACGGCTATGAAACTCCAAATCAAAATTATGTGCGGATTTTGGGAGATTGGGGAAATGAACTGATAGAAAAGCTAATTCAAGATAGTGGTACTGAAGAATTTCGCACAGCTATTACTCGCTATCTTACAGAAGAGAAGCGTCCCCAATTATTTAAGAATCTTGCTGATGATTTGGAAGATGTTTGTATTAAACTGACAAAACATTATCAGAGTGTACAACGTAATTTAGATAGTCAACCCCAAGAAATTGAGAGTATGAAGCAGCAAGAGTTGCAACGCCTAAATCAGCAACTCCAGCAAATCGGCAGAGAATTTAGTGAGCATATCACAAAAGAAGTTAACCAAATAATTAATAATTCCTGTGATGCTTTTGAAGCAGATTTTAGACAATTACAATCACGAATGATTCGCCGTTTAGATGAATTGCTAGATACTTTTTCTGTAGCTTCTGCTTATCAACGTGCAACAATTAGCCATCCTCGCAATGCTACCGCACCTTTAATTGCTATTTTAGTAGAGGCATTTTATTACTTAGCAAATCAGTTAGAAGATATTTTGATTGAGTCATCTCAGCAAGTTGTTGCGAATTATTTTCAGCGATTGATTGAAAAGATTCGTAAGTCAGAATATTATCGCCAGTTGTATCGTTTATTAGATAGTGATGGCGGCATTGAACAAGAGATCAGAACTATAGAAAAGCAGGTTACTCAAGCATTAGTGAGTGCAGCTAGTGTAGAGTGCGATCGCTTCGTGCGAGAAAGTCCGAGATTTTATGATGAAGGCACTTTTTCTATATATCAATTTCGCCAAACTTTATTGCAAACTTCTCAAAGCTACGATGCTGAAAGTATCGTAGAAGCAGAACCAGCAATTAGGCAATTATTGAAGTTAGATTTTGAGCCAAAAGTTTCACAAACTATTCGTAAATCTTTCCGTCAAACTATTAACCAAACGCTCAAAACTCAGTTGTTACCAATGGCAGATCAGCAAGCAGATGAGATTTTGCAGCAATATCCACAGGCGCGTGCTAATTTAGAGAAAACACTGCAACAAGAAGCTGAAGAGAAAATCGCTAATAATCGCCGATTATTGAGTGTTGTTGAAGAAAATATTGCAGCATACAATTCAGCAGCTTCTAGTATCAATAGTTGTTTACAGTCAATGAAACTATATGACCACTTCTTACCTGTCATTGGTGAGTATTTTGATACTGATAATAAGTTCGCTAATAATGGATTTGTGTTTTCAGACGCGGTACGAGAGGTTTGATTTTAATCCCAAATACTGAGATAAGTGTAGCTTAGTGAGTGATTTAGCACTCCCTAAGCTACAGCTTTTTTTTGTAAATTAGAAGTAGGCTGGCTTCAATTTCCGCAGGAAGTTTAGCATGGCTGAAATCACAGTATCAGGCGACTCAATTAAGAAGCCATGACCCCCACCTTCGAGAACTACAAGTTCAGCGTCGGGAATGCCTTGAGCAAGTTGCTGGGAAAACTTTAGAGGAGTGAGAATGTCTTGTTTGCCAACTAGAACTAGGGTAGGACAAGGAATTTTTTGAAGGCGATCTGTTGTGTCAAAGTCAAGCATGGCTTGGCTGTGATAATGGAGTGAATGAGTTGCTGGCGGGAAAGGATATCTGATTGCAAATTCGATCAGACCTTCGATCATGCCAGGAATCGAGTAGAAGGTATCTGTAAATATCCAGGGTAATACAACTTTTTCATAAAGTTTCAGGTCTACATTAGCGCAGAGTTCGCCCCAAGTCTCAATGATGCTGTTGAATAATCCATCACCCTTTGCAAGTGACGAAAGCAGCATTAGACTTTGCACTTTTTCAGGATGTGCTAACACTAATTCTTGAGCTATCTGACCACCCATTGAATGACCTACTAGATGCACCTTCTCGATCGCAAGATGATCGAGCAATGCTGCTACATCATTAGCCATCTGCTTCAGACTATACGGTGTTTCGGGAGCGGAACTTCGCCCCATACCTCGGTTATCTAAGCGAATAACTTGATACTGCGAAATCAGCGATGGCATAATCAACGACCAATAGGCATGATCGCAAAGGAAGCCAGCTATTAATAGCAAAGGCTCACCCTTTCCCTTAATGTCGTAGAACAAATCAATCCCGTTAACCTGAAGCTTTGGCATAGTCAATAATTCTGCTAAACCCGATCTGAAGCAGGGATCGACAACGCTACACTCCTACGTCTTAAATCTCTCGTCCACCGGAATTTGATAGCCGTTAGCGAGGCGATTGGTCATGTTGGCAGTAGCTGCGATCGCCATGAGTTCCCCGAACATGGTATCATTCATCCCCTTGACCCGCGCTCCTGCTGTGTGCGAGGCAATACAATACTCACAGCCATTTGTCGCACTCACGGCGATATAAATTAGTTCTCGCATCAGTGGATCAATTTCACCAGGGCTAGTCATCACTTCTTTCACCGCTTGCCAAGTTCGTTGCAAGGTAGGGGGATGATTAGCTATGGCTTTCCAAAAGTTATTAATATAGTCATTCTGGCGGGTGACGCGGATGTCGTCATATACTGCCCGGATTTCATCGCTGGCTTCTTCGTATTCAATCAGCTTAGTCATGTTTCTATGTTTTTACTTCCAACCATTAGCGGTGATGAAATTCGACCTCTCTCTCCAGAATCTTAATATCATAGTTGCCGAAGAAATCGTGGCCCAGTAAGCCGATGCTGGCTTTGGGTGCGATCGCTACCTGAAGATTATTGGCTGTAACTCCACCTGCTGCAATAGATTTTACCTTACTGGTTGGAAATTCTACTTCGCTACCATCGGCAATTTGGGCTTGCATTGTACCTGTAGTCTGGAGTTTAAGTGTATTCGCCATACTTTGAGTAATAATAGTCCCGCTAGCACCAGTATCTACAATCATTTCAAAGGTTTTTTTGTCATTGAAGGTAACGTCAATCACAGGAGTTCCACCAAAGCGGCGTTTAATTGAAACTCGAAAAACTCTGTCGTCTGAAGGTGCGGCTATATTGCCACAAAGCCTTTCTAATCCAACGGTTTTACCGGAGGACGTTACCATGTAACATGCTCCTGGATCGTCTGCTGTTGCTCGATGAGAGAATGCTAAAAATATCAGCGTTGGGATTAGTGCGTAGGCGTAGCTTTTCGTAGACATCACAGTTGAAGTCATGGTTTTAATCCCATACTTAAAAATATTATTCATATTAGCTTTCGCTCCATTTTTCAATATTTATTTAAATCTAAATTGCTTACAATATTTACTTTTAGTAGCTTAAATAATGTGTTTATTTTTAGGATAGTTATGGTGATTTTTTATATATTTTTAGAATATGAAAATAATGTGATGTAAGCTATATTAGCTAGAATTACTGATTGAAAAATTAAAGATTGGGTGAAGACATGATGAAACTACTGAGAGTTAACTTATCAAGTAAATATTAATTGTCTGACTCAAAGGTTGCTGCTGCATTTACAGCAATTGCGATCGCATTTTTCACAGCAATATCCCTCTGTTCTAAGATGATATTTTCACTCACAGTACGCCCAGCAACTACACCGCAAACAGCAGCAGCAGCAAAATTATACACACCTGCCATTTTGAATAGTGTGCCGGATTCCATCTCATAATTCAAGATATTTAAGTGCCGATATTCTTCTGTGATGCCATGCAGCGATCGCATTAAATTTGGATTTGCTGAATCAGTGCGTTCTTGTCCTTCGTAAAAAGTATCAACTGATGCCGTAATCCCTATGTAATGTTCAACCTTTAATTCTCGCGCAGCTTTAACTAAAGCGACTGTCAGAAACGGATCGGCTGCGGCTGGATATTCCACAGGTGCAATGTCATTTGCTGCACCTTGGCGACACAATGCTGCACTGCTAATAATAACGCTACCAACTGGTATATAAGGTTGAATTGCTCCGCAAGTTCCAATGCGAATAATTTGCCGGATTCCTACCTGTATCAACTCGTTGACAACAATACTTAATGAAGGCGCACCCATACCACTAGTAGCAGATAAGATGCTGCGACCATTTGGTAAATATCCTACATAGCTATTGAGTCCGCGATTTTCTGACAACACGCGCACATCTTGGAAATAAGTTTGGGCGATTAGATGCGATCGCTCTGGATCACCCGATAATAGGGCAATGCTGGGAGGTGATGAACCTAAATCATCTTGTCCAAAGCCAATGTGATAGAAGCGTTTACCTGTCATATAGGTGAGATTAGCGATCGCCCTAACAGAATACTATGCTGGGGTGATTTTTATTTTCCTAGAGCAAATCTCCTCCTTCCCATATCTGAAGTTGTCTTTCAGCCGCAACTATGCAATTGAGATATTTGGCCTGTTCCTTTTTTGTACTACATTTGTAATATTAAAATGTTACTCTTTTGGTGGTGACTGTTTGTCACTTGAACAAAAGGAAATTTTATGATTTCCCGAAACCGCTTATTCAGTAAACTCAATTGGACATTCAGGAGTTTTTTGTGCCTACTTTGAAAACTCTGCAACCTGGAGATGAAGTATCGCTAGAAGCATTTCTCTTGCAACACGCTGATACTTCTATGTTTTTGCGCTCTAATTGGCGGGCTGCGGGACTGCTTGATGAAGGTGCAAGATTTCAAGGAACTTACGTAGCAGCCTACTTAGATGAAAGTATAGTGGCAGTTGCAGCCCATTTTTGGAATGGGATGATAATAGTCCAAGCGCCTGTATATTTGCCAGAGGTGGTGCAAGCAGTTGTGGCACAATCTGGACGTGCTATTTCTGGAATTAGTGGCCCAGCAGCACAAGTTGAAGCGACAAAAAGCATTTTGGGACTTAGCAACACACCAACTCAGCTTGATGAACATGAGATATTGTTTTCTCTAGCACTACGAGATTTACAAATACCTGAAGCTTTAGCATCTGCAAAGGTGCAGTGTCGTTTGCCACATCCAGAAGAATTGGAATTACTTATCGAATGGTGCGTTGCTTATAACGTAGAAGCTTTAGGAAAAACCGATACTCCAAGTTTAAGACTTGCTTGCGATCGCATAATTGAAGCACATCAAGATATGCGTATGCATTGGGTTTTGGTAGCAGGAGATACTCTAGTTTCTTACTCTGCTTTCAATGCCAGTCTACCTGATATTGTGCAAATTGGTGGAGTGTGGACACCGCCAGCGCTGCGGGGGAAAGGCTATGCCAAAAGTGTGGTAGCTGGCTCGTTGTTAGAAGCGCGATCGCTCTTAGTAAAACGTGCCATCCTATTTACAGGTCATAATAACCAAGCAGCCCAAGCAGTCTATCAACAAATTGGCTTTTTGTCTACTGGCGAGAAGTATGGCTTAGTCTTATTTGAAGAGACTCAGGCTTGAGAGCGAATTTTAGATTTTAAATTTTGGATTTTAGATTGAATTATTCACAATCCAAAATCGGGCGTTGGTGATTTCATGTATGAAAACGATTTACTCAAAAACAATTAAATCATAATAGAACTGAGAGTTTCATCATTACGACTGTTTTATGATGTATCAAACTGACCCACCGCGATCGCCAAAAGATGTATTGCCGACCATGTATGATCTTCCCAGTGAAGATCCAGAGGAGCCTGGTTTGCCCGATCAGTTTCATTTATTGCAACCTCGTTTGTTAGACGAAACCTTTCGTCCACAGAATTATCCTAGTGATGAGATATTTGTTGCTAGCAATCTGAATCTTTATTACGATCCGCGCCATCCACTGTGGCATAAGCGACCAGATTGGTTTGCTGTTTTAGGTGTTTCCCGTCTCTACGAACAACGAGATTTACGCTTAAGTTATGTTGTTTGGCAAGAGGGAGTTCATCCTTTTATTGTGGTTGAATTGCTGTCTCCAGGTACTGAAAAGGAAGACTTGGGACAGACATTGCGGGATATCAAGCAACCACCAGGAAAATGGGAAGTATATGAACGGATTCTACGTGTTCCTTATTATGTAGTATTTGATCGATACAAATATGAGTTTAGGGTATTTAAATTGGAAGGTGGTCGTTATGCTGAGATAGCACTCTCAGAGCCACGTTTCTGGATACCAGAATTAGAATTAGGCTTGGGTGTATGGCAGGGACAGTATCAAAATGTAGAACAGCCGTGGTTACGGTGGTATGATGAAACTCTCAACTGAGTATTGACTTCTACAGAACAAGAAAGCCAACGGGCTGAACGAGAAAGACAATGGGCTGAACGGTTGATTGCACAATTGCGTAGACACGAAGTGGCTTGTCGCTAGACATCGCTCGGCGTTGAACCCGATGTAGATACTTAATTCCTCACAAGTTTGCTCTTTTGTGAATAATCTGTATAACCTTGAATATTCTCTGGTTCAAATTGACCCAGTACACGCGAAGCTTCGCGTGTTAAATCCTCATTTCCGGTAACTACAATTAGGTATTTACCAGCATTCAGACGGTTACGATAGGGTAAAGCATCGCCACTGCCAACTGTTATGCCAGTTCCTTGACCGATTAAACTAGCCCCCAAAGCACCGCCTATCGCTCCTAATATACCAGCAAGAAATTCATTACCAAATCGAGCAAACTGGGGAAATAGTTCAACTTCTGTGAGATGGTTAAAGGCATAACCTGCAACAAATCCAAAGATTACAAGCCCCCCAAAGAGCCGAGTTGATTGTTTACGGGCTTGCTTATCGGGATCAATCATTCCAAATTCATCAGCACTTAAATAACCATCTCCTAAAATATTCACTTGTGAAGTTGGCAAGCCTGCTTTTTCCAGAGCAGAGTAAGCGGCTTCTACTTGTATTCGATCTGGTAAAACTGCAACAAGGTAATTCATAAGGATTTCCTTTTTAACAAAGATTTTTTGTGCGAAATTAATAAAACTGCTGAATACGATCCGAGCTATTCTGGCTTTTTGTGCCATTGCCCATCGCTGCCTTTTTCATAATCGCGTTTCACAGCGCTCCAAGCAACACGAAAGGCACGCTCCTCTTCATCATATTCTTCTTGAGCATTGTTAAATGCAGCCCGAAAAATTTCTTGGGCGTGCTTGGGTAAGTGATCTTTGACTGAATCAGGTAAGTCTGCAATCTCTTGGTAAGGCATAAATTTCGTTTCCTTACTTTTTCGCTTGATCCAGAGCTTCAATTGCTCCGCTGGCACGAAAAATCCTTTCTGGATCGTTATCGTAAACAACTTCGTGGATTTGCCACAAGTCGAGGTGGTCAGTTTTGGGACGACGTAGTGATTCTTCAAGTTGTTGCATTGCCACTTTGCGATCGCGTTCTTGGGTGCAAACCTTCGTCATCAAAAAAACCTTATCTCGTCGCCCCTGCAACGCCTCTCCCATCCACTCTTCACTACGATGCTGGTTATGCTCCCAAGCGTTATCCATGTGTCAATGGCTTCGTAGGTAATGTGAATTGCCTCTTCCTTACTCTTTGCTAATTTCTTCCAACAATTACGCGACTTTAAATAATTCGTAATTATTAACTACAAATTATTTAAAGTCGTGATGGTGTTAAAAACTAATTGTTTGTGGTTTAAAACTCGATGTACTATCCCAATAATTCACCTGGTTAATATTCACTTTAAGCAAAGCAATATCGGGTTCGTCCAATCCTTTAGGAAACCAGGTTTGAAGTTCTAGCTTCCATAATTCTCGCATCTTGTTGCGGTCTTTCACGAGTTGTGATCTACCTGAGATAGAAACGTATCGCTGCTGTTCGGGTGACGAAAAACTAACATTGACCT